>JBBTTF010000002.1:0-13885 GCA_038064375.1 Patescibacteria group bacterium
ACGTACTGATGGCCTGTTTCGGAGAGTCTAATAGAGACCCACCGTCAAGCCATTCGTACTATCATACATCAACATAAGCGTGTGGGTCAAGGGGTAAACGAGCACTAGGTGTTGTGGTTCTTACACTCTTCCTATGAAGATCGCACGACCTTCTGTAGTTGCGTCTTCTAGTTCGCTCATAACGTACATTATCGAGACCGCACCACTATCTGAATCATACTCACTATTGGATGCGATAATTTGAGTTGATACTACCTCTGATGGGATATTTTTCCATTTAGCATCAACCCGAATGAAGTCTACAACTTCTCTCTCCTGATCAGAGTTCTCGCTAATGTATGGCCTGTAGCTTTTAGTTATCATGACATCTTGCCCAGTGTTGGCTACACGACCTATGTGCTGAGTTAACGCCTCACCTTTCATCTGGTCAAAGCGCTCTACAATGTCTTCTAAAGTCGGCGGTACTATACCCTTATTCGGATCATACGCAGGTAAGTAGCTGCCGACCAAATTGTCGTGTTCAGGTATCCAAATATGCACTCTTTCAGGTTTTGGGGCAATCTCCGCCATAACATTTGTCCTCAATTAGTTATTAGCCACTATATTACAGATGGCAACACATGCAAGCATGAGCGTGAATGATCTAGGCTTTGGTTGCTTCGTCAGCAGGCTCTTCAGTAACTAGAGCCACTTGAGCGTCTTCTTCTACCTCAGGTTCGTCACTCTTATCAACTAGCGCAAGTGATACAACTTGGTCGCCGTCATTGAGGCGCATTATGCGTACACCTTGGGTAGCACGGCCAAGAGCTGGGATTCCGTCAAGACCCAATCGAATAGTTTGGCCCTGTTGGCTGATGATGATAACTTCTTGGTCATCACCTGTCAGAGTCTTCACACCCATCAACTCGCCTGTCTTGTCGTTAACGACGGCTGAGCGGATACCAACACCACCGCGAGCATGAGCTGTAAACTGCTTAACGCTGGTGCGCTTGCCGTAGCCGAACTTACTGATGACGAAGATGTCTGAACCTTCTTCTACAATGTCCATGCCAATTACGTGGTCATTAGGTCGGAGGCGGATACCGCGCACACCACGGCTGACACGACCCATTGGGCGGGCGCCACTCTCGTGGAAACGGATAGCTTGTCCCTGTGAGGTGCTGATAACTACCTCGTTATCTCCGGTAGTCATACGGATCCACTTAAGTTCATCGCCGTCATCAAGGTTAATAGCGATCAAACCGCTGCTACGGACATTCTGGTACTGCTCAAATGGAGTCTTCTTAACGACACCGCGGACGGTACACATGATCAGGTTGGCAGCATTGTCGGTCTTGCTGACGTTGATGACGCTACTGACGGTCTCCTCGGGCTGCAATTGAAGCAAGTTAACAATTGCTACACCCTTGGCGTTAAGACCAACTGCAGGCACCTCATAGGTCTTCAGACGGAAGACACGACCCTTGTTGGTAAAGAACAGCAAGAAGTCATGGGTACTGGCGTTAACGACGTGCTCAATAACATCTTCTTCTCGAGTAGCCATGCCACGGCGACCTTTACCGCCACGTCCCTGACGCTTGTATTCAGCTAGTGGGCTACGCTTAATGTAGTTGGCAGCTGTTAGAGTGACTGCAACTTGCTCGTCAGCAATCAGGTCCTCGTCGCTCATCTTGCCCAGCTCACCGTTGATGACCTTGGTACGGCGTTCGTCACCGTATTGCTTCTTGAGCTCTAGGAGTTCTTCACGAATAATCTTGAGGATTTTCTTCTCGCTGGCAAGAATAGCCTCGAGGTTAGCAATCAGCTTCATTAGCTCGGCAAGTTCGTTCTCAATCTTCTGACGTTCTAGACCAGCAAGCGCACGGAGCTGCATGGCCAAGATAGCCTTAGCCTGAATCTCGCTAAATTTGAACTTCTTTATCAAGTTATTAGCGGCATCTTCAGTAGTGTCACTAGCACGGATAACCTTAATAACTTCGTCGATGTGATCTAGGGCAGTCTTGAGACCTTCTAAGATGTGAGCCCGCTCTTTGGCTTTGCGCAGCTCAAACTCGGTACGGCGTCTGATAACAACCTGTCGGTGCTTGATGTGCTCCTGCAAGATGTCTTGTAGGCCTAATACTCGAGGCTGAATACCATCAATTAGGGCCATCATGTTGAAGTGGAAGCTAGTCTGAAGCGGTGTCAGCTTGTAGAGCTGGTTAAGAAGCTTCTTGGGGTAAGCGTCTTTTTTGAGGTCAATTACAATCCGAACGTCACCACGAGCCGTCTCATCACGCAAATCACTAATGCCGACTAGCTTCTTATCACGGACTAGGTCAGCGATCTTAATGACCAGACTCTCTTTGTTAAGCGCGTAAGGGATCTCGGTTATGACGATCTGGTGACGGCCTTTGGCGCCTTCTACGATCTCGGCGATACCGCGAGTTACGACACCACCACGGCCAGTTGCGTAGGCTGTCTTAATCGATTCTTTGCCATAGATAACGCCACCGGTTGGAAAGTCAGGACCTTTGACGTGTTCTAGCAAGTCATCCAGAGTTGCGTTAGGGTTGTCGATTAGGGTTACTTCGGCGTCGACTAGTTCGCTCAAGTTGTGTGGCGGAATATTGGTTGCCATACCAACGGCAATACCTAGTTGTCCGTTCAACAACAGGTTCGGTAACTTCGCTGGGAGAACGGTTGGTTCGGTTGTAGTGTTGTCATAATTATCACGATAGTCGACGGTTTCTTTGTCGATATCAGCTAGGGTTTCATCGGCTAGCTTGGCCATCTTGGCTTCGGTATAACGCATGGCAGCTGGTGGATCACCGTCCATAGAACCAAAGTTACCCTGCCCATTAATCAAGGTGTAGCGCATAGCCCATGGCTGAGCCATTCTGACCATTGCGTCATAGATAGAAGAGTCACCGTGCGGGTGATACTTACCCATAACAGCACCGACGACGTTAGCAGATTTACGGTGTCGAGCACCGCTACGCAGACCGTCCTCGTTCATGCTGTAAAGAATACGACGGTGTACGGGCTTAAGACCATCTCTGACGTCAGGAAGCGCACGATCAATGATAACGCTCATGCTATAACGAAGATAGGAATCTTCCATGACGTTTTCTACAGTTCTTAGCTCAACACTACGTGAGTGACCTGAGTCTAGAATATCATCGGCATGAGCCACGCCACGACGCTTGTCCTCCATCGAAACCTCAACATAAGGCTCTGGAGCTTCTAGCGGTAGCTGAACTTCCTCAGCAGCAGCAGCCTCTGTTGGCTCAATCGGCTCGTTTGGTTCTTGTGGTTCAATTGGTGGGTTTGTGTCGTCTGCCATAGTCTAAATATCCAAGTCCTTAACAAATTTAGCGTTAGCCTGAATAAAGGCTTTGCGTAGCTCTACCTCTGTTCCCATTAGCTTGTTAAAGATGGCATCGGCCTTCTCAGCATCAGCTACTTTAACTTGCACTAACACGCGTTTCTCAGGGTTCATAGTAGTCTCAAACAGTTGGTCGGCGTCCATTTCACCAAGACCCTTGTAGCGCTTGAGCTCGATAAAGCCGGCTTGCTTGATGCGCTCATCCTCGAGATTGAGCTTAGTGCCTTCCTTCTTACGGCGGGCGATGATTTCGTCTAATACCTTATCTAGCTCATCTTCGTCATATATAAAGATGGAGTTCTTACGACCCTGCTTAACAAGCTCGAACAGTGGTGGCTTAGCCAGATACAGGTGTCCGCCATCGACAACTTCTTTCATGTAGCGGAAGAAGAAGGTCATAAGCAATGTAGAAATGTGGCTACCGTCAACATCGGCATCAGTCATGATAATAATACGTGCGTAGCGCAAACCGTTAATGTCGAAGGACTCTTCGATACCAACACCAAGCGCTTTAATAAGGCTGACAATCTCGTTGTTAGCTAGCATCTTATCGAGACGAGCGCGCTCGACATTGAGGACCTTACCTCGCAGCGGTAGGATAGCCTGAGTCTTACTATCACGACCAGACTTGGCAGAACCACCGGCTGAGTCACCCTCTACAAGATAGATCTCGGAGGCGTTAGGGTCTTTGCTCTGACAGTCAGCCAGCTTACCGGGCATGCTTGCACCGTCCAAAACACCCTTACGAAGGATGTTGTCACGGGCAGCACGAGCAGCTTTACGAGCGCGGGCAGCGAGCAATGCTTTACCAACAATCTTGCGAGCTACACCGGGGTGTTCCTCAAGATAATAATTAAGGTGTTCGCCTAGAATCTGCTCAACAATACCCCTGACCTCTGGATTCCCTAGCTTGTTCTTGGTCTGACCCTCAAACTGCGGATCGGGCAGCTTTACGAGAATGATACAGGTGATGCCTTCACGAGTGTCTTCACCACTTAAGTTCTCTTCTTTCTCCTTGAGTAGACCGTTCTTGCGAGCGTAGTCATTAATAACACGAGTCAAAGCCGCTCGGAATCCGGTAAGGTGCGTTCCGCCCTCTGGGTTAAGCACATTGTTGGCAAAAGACTTGATGGTCTCACTGTAGGCATCTGTATACTGCAGCGAAATCTCAACCTGAACATCCTTAACAGTCTTATCTACATAGAAAATGTCGTCATCGACGACTTCGCGACCGATGTTGAGATGCTTAACGTAGCTCTGAATACCGCCTTCAAAGTAGAAGCCAAAGCGCTTGCCGCTAGCCTCATCCTCAAGAGAAGTGTGAATACCCTTAGTAAGATATGCAGCATGCCTCAAGCGATCAAGGATGGTGTCATAATTAAAGGCAACGGTCTCGAAGATAGTCTCGTCGGCGTAGAAGGTAATCTCTGTACCGGTACGGTCGGTTTTGCCAATAACTTTAAGGTCGGCTTGTGGTACACCAGCGGCATACTCTTGCTGGTGAATCTTGCCATCGCGGTAAACAGTAATAACTAGCTTGCTAGCCAAGCCGTTAACAACACTAGAACCAACACCGTGCAGACCGCCAGACACCTTATAGCCACCGTCGCCAAACTTACCACCGGCGTGCAGCACAGTCAGTACAGTCTCAACAGTACTCTTGCCTGTCTTAGGGTGAATGTCAGTCGGGATACCGCGACCATTATCAATAACAGTGATGCCGCCATCGGCCAGCATCTTAACGTGAACTTCGGTAGCATGACCGGCTAGAGCCTCATCGATGCCGTTGTCTACTAACTCCCACACCAAGTGGTGTAAGCCCTCTATACCCGTTCCACCAATGTACATTCCGGGCCGTTTACGAACCGGCTCCAGACCCTCTAGTACAGTAATCTGATCAGCTGAATAGCTATTTTTCTTTGCTTTACCCTCAGCCACTATCTGTATACCCCTGTTAATCAGTCTCGAGTTATTATTTTTCCCACTGACTCTTATTATAGCCGATTATTTTACCCCGTACAACCACGACGACTCAACTATTTTACACTTGTATATTTGAAGTGTTTGTGCTTAAATACGAGCGTTACTACAAAAATCAAAAAGTATGTTTGAAAAACTCCTAGCAATCCTACCCTATAACCCCAGTGTGTCGCATCAAATGCGCTTCTATGCTCGTCGTATGCATGAGGAAGCGGCCATTCGTCGTATTGGCCTTATATTTATAGTATTGACGTTCTTTGTGCAGTTCTTTGCAGTCCTGAGCCCACCACAACCAACCATAGCAGCCTCTAGTAATGATCTCGTAAACGGTGGCATTAGTTCAGCTGCCGACGCAGCCAATAAGTGTAACAGTGCGACTCATCACTTCTATGAGAATCTTATGGCATACTATGGCATCACTTGCTACAACATCAGCCAAGGCGTTGAAACTAATATCAACTCTTCAGCCACTAGAAGTAACGGCGAGCACTATTGGTCTGTCGGGCGCAATCCTCAAGGCTTCCCTGGAGAGAGAGGCGTTACAATATCCGGCGCCGGCACCGTATACTGGCGTCACCTTCACAGCTGGGACAGCAGTAATGGTTCGACCAAGTACAAAGCCCTACGAGTTACTAGCGGTTACACCGGTATCGAGTACTACATAATCTTCGGCTGCGGCAACTTGGTGTCAATAGGTTTCCCAGATAAATATACGCCACCCGCACCGAAGCCACCTGCTCCAACACCAACCCCAACACCGACTCCAACCCCGACGCCTACACCTCCAGCTAAGTGTCCTTATGACAATAGCATCTTTGCCACAGATGTAGCCTGCAAGCAGTGTCCATACAATGGCGCACTCACCGAGACTAACCCGCAATGTAAGCCCTGTGATACATCTCAGAGCAGCACAGACACCATAGCTTGTGTTCAGATCAGTAAGACGGCGAGTAATGTAACTACGGGCCTAGTCGATGCCAATAATTCGACGGCGAATGCTGGCGATGTCATCACCTACACACTATTTGCCAAGAACAATGGCAAAGCGACAGTCAAGCAATATATCTTCCAAGAAAACCTTAATGACATCATGGACTACGCTAATGTAACTGACTTACACGGTGGCACGATCAGCACTGACGGCTTAGCTGCATGGCCAGCTCAGGATATTGCAGCCGGTCAAACAGCCAGCGTCAAAGTCACCGTAACAGTTAAGAATCCTATCCCTGACACCCCTGTTTCCAGCACCGACCCCAACCACTTCGATCTAACCATGGTCAATGTCTACGGCAATACCGTAACCATCAAGCTACCGGCTAGCCCAACAAAGACGGTCGAAGCTGCTGCCACCACTCTGCCAAACACTGGCCCAGGCACCAGCCTAGTTCTAACAGCACTAGTTGTAATTGCTGCTGGCTACTTCTACGGCCGTGCTCGCCTACTGTCAGAAGAAAGTGAAATCGCCATTAAAGAAGCGGCCACCGCTTAAAGGAAAACTATGTCAGAAAAACTCGCATTCAAACCCGAACAACAGGAAGTCATGGCCGCTTTGCCAACAGCAGAGCAAGCCGAGCCATTACGCAAGGGTGAACAAGATCCCGTCAAGGCTCTCAAACAGGCCCGTGAGACAGTTTCGGAGACTGCTCAGGCAGAATCACAACTCAACCCCATAGAAGCCCTCCACGCCGCCGAGAAATCTGCACAGCCGGCAACACCAACTCATGTCAGCCGCGAACTAGGTGATATAACTGCCAAACGCGAGCTTCACAACATCCAGCGTCAAGAATCAGCGCCCAAGCGTCAGTTCAGCAAAGTCATTCACCAGCCTGTTATCAGAGCCGTTAGCGAAACAGCCGGCAAGACAGTCAGTCGACCTTCTGGTTTACTTGGTGGTGGCCTTGTAGCCTTCTTAGGCACCACGAGCTACTTCTATCTGGCCCAGCACGTAGGCTTTACCTACAACTACTTTGTAGTCATCCTATTGATGATTGGCGGCTTTGCACTAGGTATCATCTTGGAACTGTTTGTATACATGGCGACCGCCTCTCGACGCGGCAATAATAACAGCTAGCTAGTCTTTTTATCCTTATTAGCGGCCTGTTGGAAGGTGCCATCACGACCGATAACTATGGTGTCGCCTTCTTCTGATTCTAGATCAGCGATGTGTTCAGTCTTTTTGATGACTGGTTCTTCGGGTTGAACGGCGGCTTCTGGGGTGTCTAGATCCTGCTTAAGCTGAGCGGCAATCTGGTGAACTTCGCTCTGCTCTAGTTCGTTACTGGATATATTGTTGGTCTTGGAGTCGTCTGCTGGTTGAGCCTGAGGAGCGACTATCGGGGCTCCCAGAACTGGTGTAGGCTCATTGCCAGCACCAGATCGGTAAGGCTGAGTCGACGGTGCATCCTCATCAACCTGAGACGGTTCCTGAAGTGCTGTTCGAGACTGGTGCTTATCGATAGTCGGAGCTGTTGTAGGCGACGCTGGCGCGGCAGCTGGAGCCGGTGACAGTGTTGGCGCCGATGAAACCACACCAGTCTTCCTTTTGTGTAGCCATTCATCAAGAAATGATGACCCAGATTTAGCTGGCGCTGGTGTGGGCGCAGCAACCGGTGCTGCCGCTTGGCTGGCCGCAGTTGGTCGAGCAGCCCCAGAGGCTGGTGCAGCAGCCAAAGGCAGCCCATCAGACTTAGTCATGCGTTCTGTTATCTCTTTGTCGACAACGGCCTTAGGACGACCGTATTTGGCAGCCGAGAGCTGCTTGAGAGCCAATGAGAGGCGCATATTAGGCGTACCAAGAGCTGGCAGCGTCGCCATACTGAAAGGCTGAGTTGGCACGCCGTTAATCAAGGTTCTGACAATAGTGTTGTAGTTCGGAATCCTCAGTAGATCATCACTGTCGAAGGTCGGCTGGAAGTACTGACCAAGTGATTCAACATCGTTCTGACCAATACGGAAAGACACGATTGTACCAATGTTACCAAAGACAGCATCCCTAATCTCGGTTGTTAGCTGCGTTGTAAACTGGTTGGCCACGATCAAGTTAAGGTGATATTTACGAGCCTCGGACATGATGGTCGCAAAGCTATCGGTACTGAAGTTTTGGAACTCATCGACATATAGACTGAAGTCAATTCGCTCTTCCTCTGGTATGTCTGACCGGCTCATAGCAGCAGCTTGAAACTTCATCACAAATACCATACCCAGAAGTTTGGAGTTAAGTTCGCCGGTACGACCCTTACTTAGGTTAACTAGTAGGATCTTCTTGTTGTCCATAATGTCGCGTAGATCAAAGGCGCTCTTGGTCTGGCCAATAATGTTACGCATCATTTCGTTACTCAGGAATGCTCCGAACTTACTGACGAACCAACTATTGACCTCACCAGCATCATTAGAGCGCTGGCTGGACGGATACTCTTTGAGCCAGAAATCCCGAACATTTACGTCCGTAACGTGTTGTAATTTTTTCTGCAAGAATCTTGGATCACGGAACAATTTAGGAACATCGACGAACGTACCACCTTCGGGATCAGACATAATTGCCAAAGCTGCGTTTCTAAAGATGTGCTCATAACGCGGCCCCATGATGCCTTGTTGTTGTGGGTCGTACAACTTCTGAAGCATATTTAGGCTCTCTTGGATAAGAAAATCTTTCTGATCCGGCGTATTAAATTCGAACAAATTTAGGCCCATAGGGTAGTCCATATCGGACGGCGAGAAGTAGATAATATCCTCGGTTCGTTCCTTCGGAACCATTGATAATAGACGCTCCACGACATCGCCATGGGGATCGACAAAGGCAAAACCATTGCCGCTCAACATGTCCTGCAACGCAACATTCTCTAAGAAGGTCGACTTACCGGTACCAGTCTGTCCAACCACGTACATGTGGCGTTGGCGATCGCCTAGCCCTAGTCTGATCGGCTTCTTGGCACCACGGAACAGGTTGTAGCCTAGCAACAGTCCATCCTCCGGAACGTTGCGCGGACCATCGACTTGCTTGGAGTCCTGACGAGCTAATTGAGAGGTCGGGATGTTGCTCTCATCTGGGAAGTGGAACAGAGTCGCCAGCTCCACGGAGTTAAGAATGTTCTTGTTGTGCTCCTGCGGGAAGAATCTCATGATGTAGCTGGTGATCAAACCGTCTATGTCCTTCGCTGGTGTGTACTTAAAGCCGTTCTTACCGGGGGAGTCATACAACTGGAAGCTACCAACAATATTAGTCAGAATAGCCTGCGCTCGCTGACTGATGTTAGATGAAGCCACTAATCTAATGACCACCTCGTAACCAGCGTGGCGAGTCTTCTCATCTATAGCGTCCAGCACAGACTGCTCCATATTAGATAGATCTGGCTTCTTGGGGCCGTCATCACCGCCGCCCTCTGGTGGCTTAACAAAAGCTACGGCCAGACTCTTGGCCATTTCGCCACCGCCTAAACCGCCACCGCCGCCCTTGCGTTTCTTACTGGCAAGGTCTTGAGCTGTTTTGCGCCATGATGGATGAGCTGGTCGTATAAGTATCTGAATACCAGCACCGTCTTCTTTACCAAGGGTCGCCAAGGCGTTAAGTAACGACTGCATGCTATCTCGCTTAAGATCTTGGTAAGTAGCAATCGGGTAAGCGAAGGGTTCTTTTAGCGTTAATTCCCCGCCCATGGTGCCGCTAACACGACCGACCGGACTGAATATATTGTGTTCGTTGACTTCTTCTAGCCTAGCTGACGGATAAGCACTGTTGATCGCCTGCTTAACAATGTCGAGTAGCGCCAAAGGTACAGCCGCATAGAAGTAGACAAAGCCCTGACTACCGACAATCTCAAAAGCAAAGTGCCGCTGACCATAGAAGCTACTCTTAAAGTCCTTAAGTAGCGTGCTAGCAATAATGTCATAAATAAGCTGGGCTTTACTGATGGTCTCATCTGTTACGTCTCTGGCATCACGATTACCTATCTCGGTGTCATCACTAGGCGGCGGCAGGTGTATCAATAGTGGAACCATTTTGAGGCCGCGTTCGTAGTTCTTCTGCTCTCTAAAGGTCTTGCGGGTCTGCAAGAAGACGATTGGGGCCGCCACTAAGAACATCACGAAGATCGTTCCAAGGATGAATAATAACGTTCCCATTTATCCTACTGACTTAATTTTATAGTCTTGCCATAGCGCTTCTTCATATAATCAGCCTTGACCACTGTTAATTCTTCGCTTTGCTTGTGCGGGTCGTCTCTCGTTCGCTCCACAATTTGCTTGGCCTTATTGACCCATTCTTTCTCGATTAAATCACCATCATCAAGGATTGGCATTCCTCCTATCGGCGCTGGCGTGCCGGCGGCTGGAGCTGGAACGGCCGTCTGCATCATCGGTGGTACTGGCATAGGAATAGCGGCTGCGCCGCCGCTAGGTGGCGCGCTTTGGACCGAACCAGAGCGTTCAGCATTAGCAGCTAGCTCTGGAGACTGCTGCGCTAGTTCTGCGCCAGCGTTTGGCACAGCTTGCTCTACCATCGGTGGCGGCAGTTCAATACTGGAAGCTTCGCTATTGTGCGGATTCATAAGCTTATTATACAGCCTGGCGGGGCTTGATGATAGGTGCTAGGGCGAGCTTTTTAAGCCTGTGTGGCTTGGCGGGGCCCTCGAGCGTAATAGCTATAGAGATAAGCCAGAGCTACCAGAGGTAACATCACAAATACATCGCGCGAATTGAGCTGACCAATCGACTGCAGAGCTATAAGTCCAGCTATAAGAGCCGTTATTGAGGCCGCCACCCGCTGTTTACGCTTAATTGATAGTCCATAGAGCTTAAAGAATGTCAGCAAACCGTAAGTTAAGTAATAAATCGTCGCTGCAAGAAGTAAAAATCCAACTATTAGCATAAATGACGGTACGGCCAGCGCATCAGTCAGGCTGAACACTATTATATCTATGGTAAGTAAACCAATAAATTGTTTAACGTGCTTATGGGCTATGAATCGCATTCATGAATCCTTTGTCCTTTCTGGTGAGGTATTGCCTATGGCAGAGGCCATTTGTTTGCGTGTCAAACGCGGCAAACATGAACTTAGGTGCCGAGGCGACAAATCCGCTTATATAAATTAGACTATTGAAGCGCTTGCCGCCTGCGGCTTGACTGACCGCTCTAATAGCCTTTAGGGCTAAATAGAGCGACGTATTTGTTTGGTTGTGTTGTCTGCAAGTCCGCCCCCGCGAGGGCTTCTACGACCGCGGCCATATTGCTGTGAGGCTTTTGGTTTAAATTGTAGTTTTTGTTTTTGTGACTTACGCTCATTATCCTAGCACGGCGAGCCCTTTTTGTCAATCCGCTTATGGTCGTTTGGGGTGTCAAAATCACGTGTTCAGCGTACCGATTTTGCTCACAAGCTTAGGCCTGTCGAAAGTTATGCACAGGTTTATTTATTATTTAAGCATAATTACTGTTGACGGCATTTTTACTATTCTATAAGATACGTATAGCGCTTGAACAAATTAAGTGCTCAAAAACAAAAAGCTCTCTGGGGATGACGATTTCTCGCAAGTCGTTATCCCACTAAGGAAAAACAAACCCTTAACATTCAAAAGCAAACAAAAACATTAAATTATCGTTAAAACACCTTGTCCCTAACCGGACGAGGTGTTTTACTTTTAGCCTTAGTAACGTGCGGTGCGGGCATCTTAATAGGTAATACTTATGGGTACCGCCGTTCAGAGCATTATTTCTACCGGATCTAGCGGAACAATCGTCGATATTGAGTGCCATCTGTCCAATAATCTGCCAAATATCGTAATTGTTGGCTCCGCAAACAAGGCTGTAGATGAATCAAGAGAACGTATCAGGGGTGCATTCGCAACTAGCCGGATAATGCTACCTCGCAAAAGAGTCATAATTAACCTCGCTCCGGCCGATGTTCCCAAGTCTGACAGCGGCTTTGACCTAGCGATTGCTGTAGCCATCCTTTTGGCAGACGGACAAGTGACTACGAGCATCGATCGTTCATCGGCTTTTATCGGCGAGCTGGGTCTGGACGGAGGCGTACGTGCCGTGCGCGGTATTATCGGCAAGATTATTACTGGGCGGGCTGCTGGTATCACTACCTTCTATATACCGGCCGCTAACTTGGCACAGGCTCAACTAGTGCCAGAGGTGTCTCTTGTTGCTATCGAAAGCCTCAGCCAGCTTTATGGTCACCTTGCCGGAGGGCTTAGCTTAGATATCGTGCGTACCGGCAGCGGTAAGTATTTGCCTCCTTCTGCGTCATCTTCTGGTTCAGAAGTGCAGCTTAGCGAAATAGTCGGCCAGTCTATGGCCAAACGTGCCCTCGAGATTGCCGCGGCTGGTGGCCACAATCTATTATTTAGTGGTCCGCCGGGTACTGGCAAAAGCATGCTGGCCAAAGCCCTGCCCTCAATCCTGCCACCAATGAACAGGGAGGAGGTGCTAGAAGTCACCCATCTGCACAGCCTCGCTGGACATGATTACGACAAGATACAGGTTGAGCGGCCCTTTCGTTCGCCCCATCATAGCTCGAGCCATGTAGCCATAGTTGGCGGCGGAACTCGACTCAAGCCCGGCGAAATCAGCCTAGCCCACCGCGGAGTACTGTTTTTTGACGAGTTGCCAGAATTTAGCCGCACCACCTTAGAGGCCTTGCGACAACCACTTGAGGATCGAGTTATCTCCTTGGCACGAGCTCTTGAGAGAACCGAGTATCCAGCCAGCTTCACGCTAGTAGCCACCGCCAATCCTTGCCCTTGTGGCTACAAAGATACAAACGGTGCATGCAGTTGTTCGGGATATGCCATTAAACGTTATGCTCAGAGACTATCCGGTCCTATTCTTGACCGTATTGACTTGTCTTGTGACGTTTACGAAGTTGAGCATGACAAGCTTTTGACTCAAAGTCTTAGTCCTAAATCAGACGAAGCTATACGTCAAAGAGTTCTTAAGGCCTGTCGCATTCAAGCCAAGCGCTACTCTAGCAGTACTAAGCTTAACGCCCATATGACAAACGCCGATATTAAGCAGTTCGCTTCGCTTGATCCTGAGGCCGAGGCAATACTTAATAGCGCAGCTAGGCAATACCAGCTATCTGCCCGCGCCTATATGAGAGCTGTTCGTGTAGCTAGGACAATTGCTGACTTAGAAGGCTCTCCTACCATCGACGCCAGTCACGCTACCGAGGCCTTGGCATATCGCAAGAAACGGCTTAAGAAATGAGGCCTCACTGCAATGCGCCTGTCTGTATACGTATGGAGTTTTTGTGATGAGCCATAAACAGGCCAATTCTTGGCTGGTCGCAAAAACTATACACGTATCGCTGCCTGAGAGTCTGCTTGATGAGATCAACGAAGCAGCCAAGGCCAACTATGAGTCACGTAGTGATTACATCCGTGAATCACTTGTGTTGAGACTCAAAGGGCAGACAATCGTCGGAGGTGATAAGACTCAAGATATGGGAGAAATCGGTTGACCTCTGATGACTCATCTGTTAGAATGCATGTACCTTTGGAATATCAATTTAAGGAGACGAACTTATCGCCAAATACACCCGCC
>JBBTTF010000003.1:0-9009 GCA_038064375.1 Patescibacteria group bacterium
GACATCAGGTGTGGCAGGGCCTTGGAGAGTTAGGATGCCGGTGCCGCCGGAGCCACGGAAAGAAACCGAACCGGTGTTAGAGCTAGAAGTGCCCAGTGTTAGAGAGTTAGTGCCTTGAATTGTCACCGTACCAGTGAAGTTGGCACTCGACGAGATGGTCTGGCCGTTTAGAGTACCGCCAATAGTTGCGTCGTTAGTAACGGCTAGGGCTGTACCAGCAGCCGAGAAAGTGTTAGCTGCACTAAAGTTATTGGCTTGGCTCAAATATGCAACATTGTTAAGTGTTCCTGATGTGTTAATGTCTGCGCCATTAAGCTGGAAAGCACCGCCAGTAGTATTAATATTTCCAACTGCGGTAATAGTTGTGCCACCAGAAATTGCACCAGAGGTGGTAACTGATCCGATATTTACAAGGTTGCCGGTGCTGTCGATGCGCTGCGTACCAGCACCAATACCGGTGTTAATGCCGGTGGTGCCGTTAAGTGTGGTGCCGGTTATGGTGTTACCAGTAGTGATCGTTCCGAAGCCCGAAGCGATGGAGCCAGAGACCAAGGCTCCAGTAGAGGTAATGTTGCCTTGTACGGCTGTTGGCAAAGTCTGTGACAGGCTAGGAACGTTGCTACCGTTAGTTACCAACACGCTGTTGGCTGCTGCTGCTGTCACCTGCAGTGCGCCAGTACCGTTTCCAAAGACAATACCATCACCTGTAAACGTAGTCGCGCCCGTGCCGCCATTACCGACACTCAAAGTTCCAGTTAGATAAGGGCTGGTGTCGCGGTTGATGCTTGAAGAGCTAAAGACTCCTCCTGCGCTAGACTGAACGATACCTGCACCTAGACTACTTACGGTTAAGCCACCGCCAATTGTTGTGTCACCATTGTTAGCTACTACAAACCTATCACTGCCGTTACCCTGAAGTTGCAATAAGTTGCCGCCGCCAGTGTTATTGATGAATATCGAGCTGCCAGAGCCAGCGTCAACTTGGGCGCTGCCAGGCTGCAACAGGATAGCTACACCACCACCAGACGCACAGCTTATACCGGTGGTACAGATAGTTTGAGTTGCGCCACCACCAGCTGGGAAGATAAAGGTACGGCCACCATCAGTAAAGATAATGCTGTCGTTGTCGGCCGAGATATTCAAGTCATCGCCAGCCGTAATATGCTGCAAAGTATTAGTTGAGACCACCCCAGTAAATGTTGGGTTGCTTACAACGTCTAAGGTGTTGACCGTCAAGCCGCCACCAGATGTACCACTTACCGTGCCTGTTAGATTGCCAGTCCCACTAAAGCTTAGCGCTGTGTCGCCTTGAGCCGAAGTGTTGGCACCGGACCCATAGATAACACTTAGGGTTGGCGTGCTGCCTACACCGCTGTTACCTGTGGTGTTGAGACCGGTCAAAGAGCCCAATGACTGCACGTAATCACCAGTCGTGTCAGTACCCAGTATTACAGCTGACGTGCTTAGTACGCCCGCACCATTGGTGTGAACTACGCCCGCGCTATTCAGTCCGGTAAATGTAATCGTGCCGGAACTTGTAATACCAGAGGCGGCCGTAATCACACCACCGCTGTTAACAGCAAAGCTGCCGCTGTTAATGTCTAAGCTATTGCCTGCCAACAAACCAGTGGCCGTAACCGTAGCGCCCTGCAAAGCAGCCGTTGTCGTGATGTTGTTACCGGTTGAGATCGCACCAAACCCAGTATTGATTGAGCCGCTGGCCAAGACACCTGTACCAGTAATGTTGCCCTGTACTGCGCTTGGCAAGGTTTGGCTAAGACTTGGTACGCTGCTGCCATTGGTCACCAATACGCTGTTAGCTGCGGATGAGGTGACCTGTAGGCTATTACTACCATTACCGAAGACTATTCCGTTCGCAGTAAAGGTAGTGAGGCCCGTACCACCATTCGCCACAGTTAGTGCTGTGCTAAGAGTTAATCCAGCGAAGGTTGGTGAAGAAGTGATAGCAATGTCTTGGATGGTGTTAATCGTGCCGCTACTAGCTGTGAAGTTAGTGCTATTGAACTGAGCAATACCCTTCTGAGTAGTGCTGGCGTCATCTATGGTGATGGTTCCAGCGCTACCAGTAGCGTTACTGAGTGATAGAACGCCTGTCTGACCGTCTAGGCTAGTAACACCACCACCAGCACCGCCGGTACAGCTGTTAAAGCTCAGAACACCTGTGCCATCGGTTTGCAGACAATCGCCTAGAGCACCAGTTGCAGTCGGCAAGGTCAGTACAACGTTAGAGCCTGTAGCTCCAGACTGAAGCTTGAGCGTGTTGCCATTGCTTGAGTTGTTGAAGGTAACAGATCCGGTGTTACTACTAGCCGTACCGACAGTCAGACTGTCAGCTCCCTGAATAACAACCGTACCGCTAGAAGTTAGAACCGTACCAGATTCGCTTAGAGTTGAGTCGGCAATGGTATTAGCGCCAGTGAACTTGGCTATACGGCCACTTGTACCACCGGGGCTGGTGACACCGCCACCGGATCCTGCACAGTTCCCAGCAGTGAGCAAACAAACAGTGTCGCTAGTGCCACCGGCAATGCTTGGAATCTGGATGGTGGCGTTGCCGACACCACTTGGGCTAAGGCCTTGTAGACTAACTAGCTGGGTGGTGCTGGAGTTAGCGAAGTTGATGATGCCATCAGTGGCTCCAGCTACACCTAGGGTTAGGCCACCTGCTCCTTGGATGTCTACGGTGCTACTAAATACATTGGCTAGAGTGAAGGTGTTAGCTTGATTCTGGTAGGCTACGTTGCTAAGAGTACCGGCTACGTTAATGCTAGTACCGTTTAGCTGGATGGCAGCACCACCACCGGTGGCATTGACGATGTTACCTTGGACTGTTGCAGCTGTAGTGATGTTGTTACCGGTAGAGATCGTTCCGAAGCCTGCGCCAATGTCACCACTGGTTAGGGTGCCAGTTGTGGTGATGTTGGCCTGTACGGCGTTTGGAAGAGTTTGGGCGAGACTTGGTACGCCACTAGGGTCAGTGACTAGAACACTGTTGTTAGAGGCTGTTGTTACCTGTAGAGCGCCTGTACCGTTGCCAAAGATGATACCGTTGCTAGCAAAGGTAGTGGCACCTGTACCACCGTTGCTGACACTTAGAGTGCCTGTCAGGTAAGGGTTGGTGTCACGGTTGACAGTACTAGAGCTGAGAAGACCACCGGCACTAGATTGAACAATGCCGGCTCCTAGGGAGCCTAGGGTTACTGAGCCCGTACCGACAGTTAGGGTGTTGGTGCCCGTGACAGACGTGTTGCCGTTGAAACTGACCGCTCCACTACCAGTTGAGAAAGTTCCGCTGCCAGTTATTGTGGTGTTACCATTGAGGCTGACTGCACCGGAGCCAGTGCTAAATGTGCCCGAACCAGCTTGCGAAACATTACCATTGAAGGTGCCGTCTACTGCCGTTAGGTTTCCAGCGCTATCGATGCTAACAACCGTCGTGCCGCCACTAGTCTTGACCTGCAATAAATCACCGCCAACAGCCGGGGTGACACCGCCTATTATCACAACAGCTGGGGTTGTAGCATTAGCAGCAGCTTCAACATACAAACCTGTCTGAGAAGCACCACCACTGAGTACGCTAAGTTGTCCGTTATTCGTTGTGGTGTTTACACCAACGAAAGAACCGTCATCATAAATAACAGATGGGCTAATGTTTTGAGCGGCAGTAAACTTAGCGATGTAATTAGCACTACCACCACTGGCAGTTACGCTGTTTCCAGAGCCAACACAGTTCCCAGCAGTGAGCAAACAAACAGTGTCGCTAGTGCCACCGGCAATGCTTGGAATCTGGATGGTGGCGTTGCCGACACCACTTGGGCTAAGGCCTTGTAGACTAACTAGCTGGGTGGTGCTGGAGTTAGCGAAGTTGATGATGCCATCAGTGGCTCCAGCTACACCTAGGGTTAGGCCACCTGCTCCTTGGATGTCTACGGTGCTACTAAATACATTGGCTAGAGTGAAGGTGTTAGCTTGATTCTGGTAGGCTACGTTGCTAAGAGTACCGGCTACGTTAATGCTAGTACCGTTTAGCTGGATGGCAGCACCACCACCGGTGGCATTGACGATGTTACCTTGGACTGTTGCAGCTGTAGTGATGTTGTTACCGGTAGAGATCGTTCCGAAGCCTGCGCCAATGTCACCACTGGTTAGGGTGCCAGTTGTGGTGATGTTGGCCTGTACGGCGTTTGGAAGAGTTTGGGCGAGACTTGGTACGCCACTAGGGTCAGTGACTAGAACACTGTTGTTAGAGGCTGTTGTTACCTGTAGAGCGCCTGTACCGTTGCCAAAGATGATACCGTTGCTAGCAAAGGTAGTGGCACCTGTACCACCGTTGCTGACACTTAGAGTGCCTGTCAGGTAAGGGTTGGTGTCACGGTTGACAGTACTAGAGCTGAGAAGACCACCGGCACTAGATTGAACAATGCCGGCTCCTAGGGAGCCTAGGGTTACTGAGCCCGCGATAGTTGTGTCGCCGTTGTTGGCGACTACAAACTGATCTACGCCTGAACCTTGTAGCTGCAGCAAGTTGCCACCACCAGTGTTGTTGAAGAATATTGAGCTGCCTACGCCGTTATCAACTTGAGCAGTAGTTGGCTGCAAAAGAACGGCTACACCACCACCAGATGCACAACTAATACCAGTAGTACAGATAGTCTGAGTAGCGCCGCCGCCTATTGGGAAGATAAAGGTTCGGCCACCATCAGTGAAGATTATGCTGTCATTGCCGGCAACGATGTTTAGGTCATTTCCGTTGGCGGAGTGCTGAACCGTATCTGTTGTGACAGCACCTGAGAAACTACCAGCCACGGCAGTTAGGTTACCGCTACTGTCGACCGTTACTAGAGCCAGCCCAGTGGTATCTTGTAGCTGCAAAAGATCACCACCAGCAGCTGGGGTTGGGCCACCTCTCACCACTAAGGCTGGGGCTGTAGCACTAGTAGCCGCTTCAACAAACAGAGCCGTTTGAGCCGCACCACTACTGAGTACGGTCAGTTGTCCGTTATTCGTTGTGGTGTTTACACCAACGAAGGAACCATCATCAAATAACTGGGAGTTAGTGATCTGATTACCGCCTGCATTGTTGTATTTTGTGATGTAGTTCTGAATTCCACCAGTGGTGGTAGCGCCACCGCCAGAGCCGGCACAGTTGCCTGCGCTCAACAAACAAACAACATCTGTACTTCCTCCGGCTATGCTTGGGATCTGAATAATTGCGTTACCCACACCAGTTGGGTTAAGGCCTTGGACTGTGACTAGTCTACTACTGAGCGCATTGGCCAGATTCAAGCTGCCGTCTGTAGCGCCGGCCGTTCCAACGGTTAGAGCATTGCCAACAGAGGCATCATTGGTGACTACGAGCGCTGTACCAGCACCCGAAAATGTATTAGTGTCGGTGAATGTTTGGTTCTGAGTGAGATAGGCTACGTTGCTAAGGGTGCCTGAAACATTGATGTCGATTCCACCCAGCTGGATTGCCGCGCCAACACCACTGGCATTAACGGTATTACCCTGTAAAGCAGCCGTTGTTGTAATAGTGTTCGATGTGCTTATTGTGCCGAATCCAGAGGCAATGCTACCAGTTGTCAGAATTCCTGTTGTGATAATGTTGCTCTGGACCACTGTTGGCAATGCTTGCGCCAAGTTTGGTATGCCTGAGCTGTCTGTTACGAGAACGCTCTCGCTCGCAGCTGTAGTTACCTGTAGTGCTCCCGTACCATTACCGAAGATAATACCGTTAGTAGCAAAGGTATTAGCGCCCGTACCACCATTCGCAACGCTAAGAGTGCCAGTTAGGTAAGGGCTGGCATCTCGATCAATCGAGCCAGAACTGAGCACGCCACCAGCACTTGATTGAACCAAACCAGCGCTCAGAGAACCCAGCGTAACCGCACCGGCTATAGTAGTGTCGCCGTTGTTGGCCACTACAAATCTGTCACCGCCAGCACCTTGGAGCTGAATGATATTACCGCCGCCGGTGTTATTGATAAATATTGAAGGGCCTGCGCCAGTGTCGGTCTGAACCGCAGTTGGCTGCAAGATTACGCCAACGCCACTACCGGAAACACAAGTCACGCCAGTGGTACAGATAGTCTGGGTAGCACCGCCGCCGGCTGGGAACAAGAAGGTTCTACCACCGTCAGTAAACACTATGCTGTCATTGCCTGCTGAGACGCTAAGATTGTTGCCTGGACCGCTGTTCTGCAGTGTATTACTGGTAATTGATCCTGTGACAGTCAGTGAACCACCAGCCAACAGTGATGTACCAGATTGGCTCAAGATGGAGTCGCCAATCGCCTGCCCACCTGTAAAGAGTGCTATCTGGCCAATTGCGCCCGTACCGACAACCGAATTACTGCTGATCGTGTAGTTACCACTACCATCTTGCGATATAACAACATTGGAGCTAGCCGAGGTTAGACTAGCCACCCCTGTACTAGATAGCTGGAGTTGACCATTGGTAATCTGAAGACCGCCACCAACGCTAATAACTCCTGCAGCACCGCCAATAGAAGTAACATGCTGAGGAATAACTGTCGGCGCCAAACTGACAAACTGACTTCCGTTGTAGTAGTACGGAGCATTGGTGGCCTTGTCGTAGTAGATTTGACCTGAGGTAGGGCTTGCTGGAGCGGTGCTTGGTGACAAGACTAAGGTGTTACTAACCTTAAGCTGGCCATTGACCGCAAGGTGACCTGCCTCACCGATTTGTAGCTGTTCCCCACCCTTAACGTCTTGTAGGGGCAAAGAAGTTACAGCGTAGTTATTAACCTTGTCGAGGCTCTTGGCTTGCTTGGCACGGGCCGCGTTGGAAAGCATCCATCCACCCAGAGCCATCAGAGCAATCATCAGGATCGTAATACCAGTGATCGTGAAAGCTGATTTGTTAAAACGGAAAACAGGTGTTTTGGTCTTGGCTTTCTTGGCTGCAGCGGCGGCATCAGCCGGCGTAGTTTCTAGACTCGCGGCACTACCAGCCCCGTCAAAGCTCTCATCTAAGCTGTTATCTGCCTGTTCCATCTGTTATTTATCTTTGTTTCCGCGCTCACGACGCTTTTATCCGTAATTCTATTGTATCTTCCCTGTTATGCTTCTGCAAGCAGATTGAACACTTTTTTTGTTCTTTTTTGTCACCTATCCACCCCTGTTACGGCAAAAACAATCACCTACCCACCCCTGTAAAATCTGTGTATAACTTTAAGCGGTTCTATATATTACACCGCAAATGGGGCTCAAAAAGACCCTAAAAACCAAAAACTTGACAGGACTTACCGAAGTAAGAAGAAGATAACTGTTGAGGTAATGATGCCGGCTAGAGCTGCCATAGCTAATACCGAACCTAGGGTGCGGAAGATCGCATACTTGGCAAGCGGGTTACGGCCAACGGAGATAATGCTGCCGTAGATGGCCGCGTATATCAGCGTAACTAGCGTCGCTAAACCAATCAGCGCCACAATCAGCGCCACAACAACTCGAATTGTCGAGATCGTGCGACCCGTCAGAGAACGAGCCAACTTCTGTAGACTGTTAAGATTTGCATCACTAGCGGCAATGTTGCCCGTTCCGACCGCAATCGTCAGGCTGACGTAACCGACTGATACCTTGGTTTTTTTGCCATCTTTGTCGGTCACTTCTCTTGTGGTGGCCCCATCAGATTTGTCGTCAAAGGAGGTCTTGGCTAAGCCGATAATGTGGGCGCCTGGGTTAGACTTCATGCCGATACCAGTAAAAGGCGAGACCGCTATCTGATCACCCACCTTGATGTTGCCGTTGAGGGTGCTGACTAGGGTGCTGACATTGCCGCTAGTAGCGACTTGGACGAGTCCCTCGGTTGCATCGACCGCTAGCAATGAGTCGTCACTAGCGACAGCTACTCCTAGCAAACGCTTTCCATCCTTGGTGCTGGCAGCTACGACGTAGTCTGATTTTTTCTGGTCAAGACCAACAATACTGCCGTTCACGATGCTGCTCGATGAGTGGTAGGAATGCGAGATGTTTGCTGACGAGGCACTGGCGGTGGATAGATCAACAACAGCAATCACAGTGATAATTCCGGCTACAAATAGTCTCAAGTGGCGTTGTTTACGCATGTTGTTTATGATTATAGCAATCATCGCCTCTGTAAACCATCCCTTTATCCAAAAGTCCAATATGTCCAATTTCAGATCACAGCAACCAAAATGCCTTAAGCTTTGTGACCAATATGTGTTCAAAGTCTAGGTTTGCATTATCTACAATGTGCTGACAGATATAAATGGCTATTCTTGTTGTTGGAAACACATCGAATATACACGCTAACTGAACCAAAATTTCCCATTTCTCTGCCAAAAACTTGCGTAGCAGGAATATAATGGTGGCTGTAAGGATGCAACGATATGGTGCATGTAGAAAACACTCACTGGAACGATGCCGAGCATAGCCCGTTCCTAGCACCATATGCCGCGCTAATTGTCGTTAACGATATAACTGGTGCTGATCTTAATGAGACCGAGCAGCGCATTGTCGCCACTAGCCTGACAAGGGACCTAGAAACCCACATTGCTGAGGCGGAGGTCGACTTCCAGCCTGAGAGCGGGTTTATCATGATTGGGGCCAAGATTGAGGGCGAAGATACCGCTGCTGCACTGGATGTTCTATCTCACGATCTGCTTGAGGCCATCAGAGAGGCCGGACACGACCCTGAGACCATAGAGTTGGTTGCAGCACACATAGCGTACGAACCAGAGCTTGTAGAGGCTCAAAAGCAGGCTTCTGAAGGTGCAGTACTGATCGATGATATGCGATTCATGAGAGGTCCTAACGACCCCATACCACTTTTCGAACTAAACGAATTGGGCGAACAAGCGTCAACTACGGCACCAGAAGTCTTCTACAAAGCTCGCGATCAAGTTGTCGGACTGCTATAGACCCTTGAGTTTTACCCGTTTTTCAGATAGAATACATCGGTAGTTTGGCATGGGGACATAGCTCAGTTGGCTAGAGCACCTGCTT
>JBBTTF010000004.1:0-132657 GCA_038064375.1 Patescibacteria group bacterium
TGGCAACATGTGTGCCGAAGCGTACTAATAGGGCCATTGACTTTTTACGACCTTTAATCCGAGTCGCTTGCGACTCTAGGATTAAAGGCCAAAAGTTAGTCGTAATTGACTAGTTATTGGTGCATATCAGCACCTCAATGACGTTTGTCACTTTAAGAGAATTGCTTTCTCTAAACTCTTTGATTGATCGCGGTAATTTCGTTACCAAAATCAATCACCAGCCAAGAACAGGCCACAAAATGGCCATAGTATGGCCATAAACAGGCCAATAATTGGCTGGTCACTCAACTTGCTAAAGAATAAGCGCCGTAACTAGACCAGTTATGGACATCAATAGGTCTTCTTCGGAGGACCAATTTGGTGCCCATAGCCCGAGGGCAACACCTGTTCCCATGCCGAACACAGCAGTTAAGCCTCGAAGCGGTTACAATACTTGGGGTTCACCCCTGGGAAAATAGCACGGTGCCAAATTATACAATAAGACCTCCTTACGGGAGGTCTTTTGTTTACGCTTATTAATTATATTTCAGCGGACTTCTTGTAATAGAGACAGCCTCCGAAAGGGGGCTTTTTCTTTACCCAAAACCCAAAACAAACATCAAATCAGGCGTGCCGCTTACGATTCTTAGCACCAGACAGGCGACGCACAGAGCGCTGCTGCTTGGCTCGAAGTAACATTAAGACTTCCTGTCGTTCACCGAGCCAGAAGCTAAATAGCATCAATATGACCACTGCATAACCGGGCCACAATACCCAGAGCCAAGAGTGCATTCCAGACAAAAAACCGAGCATTCCTGTGCTGTGGGCTATGTTCGATACTGGGTTTTGATAGGCGGGATTGCGTAAAACGGCGATTAATTGAGTGGCGCTAATCGAGCCAACCGAGTCGGTACCCTGAATCTTAATAGTATACGAGCCGGCCGTGGCATTAATCCATTTGTACGTATGCGTAATCTCAGAGTTACTGGTGCTGGCCCGCAGTATCGTCTCAATCGTGCCGTCACCCCAGTCAATTGTTATGGCATATGGCGAGATACCACCGGCGATAGATAGGTTAACGCGCATTTGCTGACCGACCATATGGGTCGTGTATTGATACTGCGTACTGACGGTGAACTGACCACTCTGAGCGCCACCCGTCTGATTACTGGAAGGAATTTGGGCTATCGATCTAATGTAGAACTTAGGCGCCTTAAGTGTCTTGCCATCGGTGGTTACGGCGCTTACCTCTACACTGTGACGCCCAACCGGTAATATCGAAGGCAGCACACAACGCCAAAAACCAACTGAGTTAGCCTTGGTTTTACAAATAACTGGATCAGAGCGAACGGTGACGGTTATGTCAGCATAAGGCGGCGCAACACCGCTAAAAACGGGCCTCTGGGTTGTTAGTTGTTCGCCGTCGGCATTAAAAGGAACGTTGTTATCGACTTGCATGACCTGTATTGCGACTGGTGCTACAACCGATGAGTTGTTGGCCGAAGAGTTGCTTGAGCCACTACTTTGGCTACCCCCACCAGATGACGACCCGCCAGGTTGCCCGCCACCAGTCGTCGGCACATCATAATAAACGGTGATACCAGATGAGGTTGGGCCAGCATCGTCGGTTATATTGTAGTCCTGAACGGTTAGTAGATTTGAGCCTCCCGCTAACAGGGTGGATATCTGGAAGGCATTGCTGCTACACCAACTAACACCTACGTAAACGTTATTTTGGTATAGCTTGACATAGGAGTTGTCGGGGCAAGATCCAGTAATAGATTGGGCTTGTGTGGAGAAGTGGCTACCATCAAGCGGTGTCACTATCACCGCAGCTGACGTCAATGGATCGGCTGGAACTTTGGCAGTAACTGTATAGCTTTCGCCAAAAACGGCCACCGTGGAAGCGACCAATAAGACACCGACACATAGCTGAACCATTATGCTGGCTGGATGCAGCGTCAGTCTCACGTGCGGCGCACGTCTCTTGCGAAGGAATGACTTAATAGCCTTCTTTTGGGCCTTCGACCGCTTGTGTGCGGTTTTTTTGGCGGCTAGAATGCCTGTTTTTTTGGCTTTCATTTGGTGTGTTTTTATTTTGTAACGAGCACTAGTAATTATACAAACATCCATCAGATAAAGCAAAGCCAGCTAACATCTTAAGAAAAAGCTTGAGTATTTTGGCGCAGTCGATATAATTAACCGTAAGCAAGAATTAAGGGAGGGGTACTTCTATGGCCAAGGTAGAGATTAACAGTCCGTCTGAGAACGAGGATTTTGACGTTAAAGCTGATGAAGCGTCTGCAGCAGAAGATACTTCAACAGATACATCAACAACAGATTTGGACAGTATAAGTCCAGAAGAGCCAGCTACTGCCGAGGTAGCAGAGGAAGACACCGCACCAGCAGAGGCCGAAGCCGAGCCTGAAGCTCCTGCGGAGCCAGAGGCTACAGAAGAGCCAACACCGGTCGAAGAGCCCGTGGTGGCAGCACCTGTTCCGGTAGACAAGCCAAAAGGCAAGGGCGCATCAGTAGGCCGAATCATCTTCGAAGCAGTGTTAGTGATCGCAGTAATCGGTCTTGGTCTATACGCGTGGAGTCTGTCTTCGGACAAAAGCAATCTAGAGAGTCAGTTGGCTCAGGCGCAGTCCAACCCGCAAGCCATTATCCAGAAGCAAGCAGATGACCTAATCATTCGCGTCAGCAAGCTTCTTGAGCTACCTAAGGGAGAAGAACCAACAGTAGCAAGCGTTGACGACGCTGCGGCCGCAAAAGCTCAGTCACCATTCTTTACTAATGCCCAGAACGGCGACAAAGTCTTAATCTACGTCAAGGCAGGCGAGGCAATCTTGTATCGTCCTAGCACCAACAAGATCATACTTGTTGCACCACTTACATTTGATAGCGCAGCAGCCACCACAAAAGCCAAGCAATAACAAAGCACAATCTTGTTGACACGTAAACAATAGCGTGATACTATAGGCAAGATTTCGTAAGAAACATGAGGGTTTTCATTCCGCTTAGGAATGGAGGCCCTTTTTGTTTCCCGAGAACGCCAACTAAGTAAGGGAGAATTACAATGGCTGGAACTAAAGCTGGTGGCCAAGCGGCTGCTGCAACCAACAAAACTAAGTACGGTTCTGACTTCTACGCGAAGATCGGTGCCAAGGGCGGTAAGCTAGGTAAGACCGGTGGCTTCTTTGCCAACCGTGAGCTAGCTCGTGCAGCTGGCGCAAAGGGCGGCCGTATTAGCCGTCGCACCAAGAAAGCTGTCTAAGCTTTCTGCAACTTAGGTTGCAATCAAGGCCTCTACCTCGGTAGGGGTCTTTTTTTGTGGAACATTCTTAGTGCTGCGATAAGCGCGGCAAAACCGACTGCCCGTGACTTTCCACGTAGTGTGGCAATTAAAACAACGATAGTGGACAAAATCTCCCTGTTGGAGGCACTTGGTAGAGCAAGTGGGACAGATGCTACGTTTGTGCAACCAGTCTCGATAAGTGTCTAAGCAGTCCTGAATGTGGTCGTCATCAATCTCAACATCGTGAGACAGGGCCACCTCACGGGCTCGTTCCCATGCCGCCACCTCTAGTCGTAACAACTCAAAGTCAGCCTTGTAGTTCTTGTGATCCAATAGGGCGTGGCCGGTTTCATGTAGGAGTGACCAGATAGCTTGCTTGCCACGAGCATCAGACTTATAGAATATCTCCTTGGTCTCCGGAGACCAGTAGAACTGCTTGGCAGACACGAAAGCCAGTTGAGGGAAGTCTGCCTGTAGTTTGGCGATCAGATCACGCATCTTCTAAGACCTGCTTGGCCAGATCATAACAACCGTAAATCACGGCGTCATCAGAGCGTTGGGCTGCCAAAACGGCTTTGGGCTGTTTGACTACTGGGTGCAAGTGTTTGCCCAAGAACTCGATAACAGTCTCGCTATAATTGTCGGCTTGCTTACCAACGCTACCACCTAGAATAATTACCTCGGGCTGCAGAACCGAGCAGACAGCACCTAGGCCATAGGCTATGTTTTCGCCAACTTGGCGCCACTCCTCTGGATCTGTTATCTCAAAGGCTTTCTTATGGAGGTTGTTGACTACGCTTCTGCCACCAGCAAACTCTTCCCAGTGCATTAGCTGCCCATCGTGCAATAAGGGCATTTTGCCGAATTCAGTATCCTGCAGAGCGGTGACTATGCGACCGTTTTGGATTAACGCGCCGCCAATGCCCGTGCTGACCGTTGCAAACAAAACATTACTGTAGGTGTCTTTGACCAATTGCGCCTCCGACAGACCAGCTAAGCGTGCATCGTTCTCAATAATGACGTGTACACCGCCTAATATTGCCGATATGTCATCACGAATATTCTCATTTCGCCATGGCAGGTTACCGAGAGCAAATACGATGCCCGCTTCTCGATCCAGTAGACCGGGTACGGCTACGCAGCAGCGATAAGAACCCTCAAGGTCTAATTGCTTTAAGTTCTCTGTGAGATCGCTTAAAAACTGTTGGTAATCGTGACTAGAAGGGAACTGGTGTTTTTTAATAATTTCGCCACCATCGCTCAGCGTCGCCACCAGCGTCTTGGTACCCCCAATATCAATCCCCAAATACATGCCTCAAGTTTATCACAACCAGCCGCCGCTGCGGTCGGTGACCATGATCTTTATGACCAGCCAAGAATTGGCCTGTTTATGGCTGGTCATAAAAAACATAAACAAAAAAACCAACCCCAACCCACCCCTTTACACGGACAGCTGTATCAGATACAATAATACTAATCTTAAGTCATCAAACTAACTGGTACTAAGTGAAAAACGGAAGTTCGAAGCGCGGAACCGCTGTTTGAGACTGAGAAATACATTTGAAGGAGGCATGGTAGAAACATGTCAAAAGCGTACACAATGGATGAGCTGCTAGCTAGCAGCGATATCAGCGGGCTAACCCTAGGCGAAGTCGTCGAAGGAACAGTTACCGCAATCAAGAAGAACGAGGTCTGGATAGACCTTGGAGCAAGGGGCGTCGGTGTAGTAATGCGCCGCGAGATCGGCTACGGCCAACAATTAGAAGAAGGTCAAACAGTCACCGTCAGTGTGATTGACCCTGAGATGGATGAAGGCCACGCTCTGCTAAGCATGAAGCGTGCCGTCAAAGATCGAGGTTGGGACGAGCTACAACGCGTTCACGAGGCTAACGAGATCGTTGAGATCGTGCCTTATGACGCCAACCGTGGTGGATTATTGGTTGAGCTAGAAGGTATCAGGGGCTTCTTGCCAGTATCACAGCTTGCACCAAGTCATTATCCACGCGTTAGTGGTGCTGATAAGGACGAGATCTTGCAAAAGCTCCACGCTCTTACTAACAAGCCACTACGTGTTCGCGTACTAGACGTTAGTCGCAAGGACAACAAGCTGATCTTCTCTGAGAAGGAAGCTGTCAAAGACGACATGCAAGCCCGCTTTAGCGAGCTGAAGGTCGGTGACGAGGTAGAAGGTATGGTTACTGGTGTAATCGACTTTGGTGCCTTTGTTAACGTCGATGGAATCGAAGGTTTGGTTCACATTTCTGAGATTTCTTGGGAGCGTGTCGACAACCCTCGCAACTACGTTAAGGTTGGCGAAACCGTCAAAGCCAAGATTATTGGCATCGACAAGGATCGTCTAAGCCTGAGCATCAAGCAAATGAGTGAAGACCCATGGCTAGAGCAGGTTAAGGCCTTCAAGGTTGGTGACGTTGTCGAAGGTAAAGTTACTAGGATCACGCCTTTCGGTGCATTCGTACAGATTAGCCCTAGCGTCGAGGCCTTAGTTCACGTCTCAGAGATGAGCGATGACGAAGCGGTTGACCCTGAGCAACTATTCCAGCTAAACGAAAAGAAGCAGTTCAAAGTGCTCGACATCGACACCGAAAACCGCAAGATCGCCCTAAGTCTCAAAGAGGCAAAGGCCAAAAAAGCTACAAAAGCTAAGTCCACAGACAAATAGCATGAGTATTTAAGATAAGCGGCCGATCGGCCAGAAAGGAATCGACATCATGGCAGAAGACAAGACCACAGAGACCACAACAACCACAATCGAAATCGAAGACATGATTACCGTCGGAACCTTGGCCGAGCGCTTATCTATCCCTGTATCTCGCCTAATTGGCGAGCTAATGAAGAACGGCGTTATGGCGACCGTTAACGAGCGTATCGACTTTGATACGGCTCAGATCATCGTCGAGGAGCTGGGCTTAGAGCTCAAGCTAGCCAAGATGGCAGCGCCGGAGACTGTCATGACCAAGCGCGAGAAGCCCGTCAACAGCGCTAACGCCGTCGACCGCGCCCCAGTTGTCGCAGTTATGGGTCACGTTGACCACGGCAAAACTAGCCTATTAGACGCTATTCGTGGCGCCGACGTCGTTAAGGGCGAAGCCGGTGGTATTACCCAGCATATTTCTGCCTACCAAATCGTCCACAAGGATCGCCCGATAACATTCCTAGACACACCGGGTCACGAAGCCTTTGCGGCTATTCGTGAGCACGGAGCTCACCTAACAGATATAGTTATCATTGTTGTGGCCGCTGATGACGGTGTTAAGCCGCAAACGATTGAGGCTATCAGATTTGCCAAAAAGGCTGGTGTTAAGATCATCGTGGCCATCAACAAGATGGACAAAGAGGGTGCTGACGTTAACCGCATCAAGCAACAATTGTCCGAGCAAGATCTGTTGATCGAGGAATGGGGCGGTGACATCGTAGTCCAGCCTGTTTCTGCCAAGACCAAAGAAGGCATACCAGCTCTACTAGACATGATCATCTTGGTTACCGACGTAGAAGAACTCAAGGCCGACACAGATGTCCCAGCCCGCGGCCTTATTATCGAAGCCCACGTAGAACAGGGGAGAGGCCCAGTAGCCCATGCCCTTATCGAGGCCGGCACACTCAAGCCAACCGACTTTATAGTCGCTGGTGGCAGCTACGCCAAGATTCGTAACCTAGAGACTACCGAGGGCAAATCGCTTAAGTCAGCTACTCCTTCTATGCCTGTCACTATCACAGGCTTTAAGACGCTCCCTGAGTTTGGCGATGAGTTTATAGTCGTAAAGAACGAAAAAGAGGCTCGTGCCAAGTCCGCCCAAACTGCCCAAGACAATCAAGCCTCCGGTGGCCACCTTGATATCGGCAGCAGCGAACTCATAAGACTAATCAATCGCGACAACGCCATGGAAGAGCTGAATATTATCATCAAAGCCGACGTTCAAGGCTCGCTGACATCTGTTATTGACAGCCTAAAGGCCATGGACACCGAGGAAGTCTCGGTTCGTGTCGTTGGTGCTGGTATTGGTCCGATTGGTGAGAACGATCTTCACCTTGCTCATACTAGCCGTGCCATCGTCTACGGTTTTAACGTGGACTTGCCAACGAGCAGCAAGCAACAGGCTAGCCGCGACAAGATCAGCGTTCGCCTATATAAGGTTATTTATGAGCTAATCGACGATGTTAAAGTCGAGCTTTCCAAGCTGCTTAAGCCAGAAATAGTCGAGACTGAACTCGGCCGTCTCGTAGTCAAGGGCGTCTTCAACACCACCAAAACAGAGGTGATTTGTGGCGGTGAGTGTACCAAGGGCAAGCTAACAGCCCCCGCCTTAGCCCGAGTAACTCGTGGTGACGAAGAGCTAGCCGAAGTCGAAGTCACTGGGCTTAAGCGTGGTCCAGCCGAGGCCAAAGAGATTATCGAGGGCGAAATGTGCGGCATGAGCCTCAAGACTACCAAGAAGCTAGACCTCCAAGAAGGCGACCGCATCGAGCTCTTTACTCGTAAGGCTATACAACGCCAACTCTAACCAGAACCGACACAACCATGTCATCACCCTCACCAGAACAGCCAGACACAACACCCAAGGCCAATCCAAATACACCCGCAGCCATAGATGCTGAACGCGGCTTACTTCGCGCTATTCAGCGTTGGGATAGTGCAGACTTTGACGATGCGGGCATATACCAAAAGGCCAAGAAGTTTGTGCTCGACGAACACCGAGAAACAGTCGATATATTCGAGGCTGATAACCCTGTTTACACTGGTCTTTTTAGGCCTAAGTTTGAGGATGCCGAGGGTACGCCAGCTTATCTATGCGCAGCTTTTATGCGGGCTCGAAGCGCCCCCAGTAACGCAGAGATTATGGTTCCGGCGGTACAATTTGTGACCTACGAGATGCCCACAGACAGATTATTAGACAGAAGGGTGCAAATTATACAGGGTGTAGCTGTCAGACTGCTCGATCTAGACAAGCGGGGAGAGCTTAAGCCAATAAAAGGTTTCACAGAAGATGATGTAGATATGGTAGCCGAGAAGCTCAAAAGTTTGGAATTTTGCAGAGAACCAACAGAGAGATGGGGCATCAAGGGCACTATATTACCGATATTGCCGCACTTAGGTCCTAATCTTGCAGCCATCCGCGATGAGCCCAGTAATGCCTAAGACGCCGATAAATGATACAATTTTATAAGAGGAATTAATCACAATGCTAAAAATTGATAACACCCTACTAGTCGAAATCGGTCTTGGCAGCTTGCCGGACGCCGAGAAAAGCAGTTTTTTAAAGCATGTTTACGAAACCCTAGAGATGCGCGTTGGTGTTCGTCTGGCTGACCAGATGAGTAACGACCAGCTTGATGAGTTCGAACGCTATTTTGAAGCCAAGGACGATGCCGGTGCTTTTAAGTGGCTAGAGACCAACTTTCCCAATTATAAAGATATCGTTCAGCAAGAGTTTGATAAGTTAAAGGGCGAAGTTGCCCAGACGGCTCCACAGATTCTTGCCGCTAGTCAGGCTGCTCATGCAGGGCAACCCGCAGCGCCCGCACCCATAAGCCAACCTGCAGCAGTCGCACAGGCGCCTGCACAAGCTCAACCAGCTCCTCAAGCTCAACCAGCCCCAGTTGCTGCGCAGCCATTCCAGCCGCCCGAGCAGCCAGCTTACCCTGAGCCTCCAGCTCAGCCAATCACGCCGCCATCACAACCTCAATACCCATCAGAGCAACCGCCTGCTGGGCAAGCCTAAGCCGTTCTAGAATATATCTATCTAAGCGGCTGCCGATAGTTGCTGCTGAGCTTCTATCCTAGCGTGTACTGCTTCGGCAACACTGCTTACTGTAGTAGCAAATTCCGGTGGAACGCCTTCAGATTCTGGTACAAGAAAGTGCTTACCTTCAGAATCATGTTCCCAGACTTTTGAAGACCCGAGTGTGCCGACTACTTGTTCTTTGCCGTCTTCGCCTTTAGTAACTAGCTCAAGGATAGAAGTAGCTGGTTTTGAGCTTCTCATGTGGTCGCGTAAAGCTAGCTCCTGACCATCTACTTGGACGAATGGTGACTTTCTGATGTGTTCGTCGAACAGTCCACTTAAGTCACGTACTTCACCGACATCTTCAACTTTATCTTCATCTTCAGCAGCATCTTCGCCATCTTGTCTAACTACTATGCTAGCTTCGACTTCGTCTAGTACTCTCTCGCCAAATCCGAACGCCTCGGCGACGCTTACTACTTGATCTGTTTTGTTTACTGCTTCTGTTTCTTCCGAACCGTTTCCAGCTGTTTCTGCTGAGGTTGTCATGATTTTCCCCTTTGTATTGGTTTTATCACTTTATTTAAATTGTTATTTTATCTAGAGCTTAATGTGCTCCTAACACCTAAGCATCATTGTACACCCACGTGTCAATACCCTAATGCTTGGTAAAATTTTGAATTTTGATCTGTTAGTTGAGGCTGTAGCCGCGTAAAAATGCATCAACGGGCATCTCTTTTTTGCCGACAGGGATCAAACTATCGATAATGAGCGTTCCATCAGAGGTGTGAATACCTAGTTTTTGGTCTTGCTGCCAGATTTTGCCGACTTCTCCTTGCAGGTCACTGATGCGCGCTTTTGTGATAATTACATCCGTTGAGCCAAGCTTGGTACGACTACGTGGCCACTCGATATAGGCACGAATTTCGCGCTCTAACTGAGCGGCCGGCTTATTAAAGTCTAGAATGCTGTCTTGCTTGGTTAGTTTGCGAGAATAGGTTGGCTCTGAGCTCTCCGCCATAGTGACTTGTTCTTGAGGTGCGGGCTGGATCGAGCCTTCGATATATAGGGGCAAAATTTGCTTCAATGATGCATTGCTCAGCTCAATTAATTGCTCAGTTAACTCTGGCGTAGTGATTCCTGTAGGTATGTCGTACGGTGTTTGGGCTAGCAATGGGCCTTCGTCGAGCGCTTCATCGATCAGCATTAGACTAACACCAGTTTGCTTTTGGCCGCTTAGGATCGCAAAGCTTATCGGATCGGCACCGCGCCACTCCGGCAACAGGCTAAAATGGCTGTTAACGATACCTAGCGGAAAGTAGTCAATAACTTCTTGAGGGATGATAATTCCGTAGTCGATAACTACGCCGAGCTGACTGGTAGATGGCCTCGTCTCAAAGAGCTCTAGTAGGTCTTGTTTGTCGCTGGTCTCAAATATTTTGAGGCCTAGCTTGTTGGCGAGCAGCAAAACAGGGAAGGCTTGTTTATGATGCGCTGGCTGTGGTTTAGTAACCACGGCTTCGATCTCAAAGTCTTGAGATAACAGAGCGAGCGACTCAGCAGCAACCGGGCCGCTACCAAAGAATAGGATTTTGTTCGACATCTGCTTTGTAGTCCAATTCTTTTAGCTTGCCGTCGTCGTCTAATCTGTAAAAAGCTTCTGGATCTTCCTTGATATGATCGATAAAGACGATACCGTTTGTGTGGTCGATTTCGTGTTGAAAGATGCGGGCTAAGAACCCTTCGGCGTTAACGCGGAACTCTTTTCCGTTAATATCCTTAGCTTTGACGCGGACTTTGGTGTGGCGCGGAACTTTGCCATAGATGCTAGGTACACTCAAGCAACCCTCAAAATCTTCTTTGATCTCACCCTCAAACTTGGCGATCTCAGGGTTAATAAAGACCGTGAACTCATGATCTTCCTTATTGTCGTAGTTATTGCGCACCACCACAACTTTATAAAGCCGATCAATCTGAATCGCCGCTAAGGCAACGCCAACTTCGTGATCACGACTTTCGTCCCAATCTATGGTGGCGTCCTTCATGTCTTGGACAAGCTGCTTAATCTCATCGGTGATAATACCGACACGCTGAGACTTTTGTCTTAGGTGAGGATTGGGCAGGGCAATAATATCGTCTTTGGTCATAACTTCAGATTAGTATAGCGTAAAAAGTCATTTGAAGCTCTAATTATCAATCATACAAAGCCGCTTTATTGTCACCACAATTTTTATGATGAGCCATAAATAGGCCAATTCTTGGCCTATCACAAAAATTACTAACAAATCCAAAACTAATAATTTAGAGCAGTTGCTACTTATCGATAAAAGTGATAAAATATTGTAAATTTATCAGAGAGGCGACAGATGAGTGGCGAAGAGGATAGTTGGGCCATAGCTGATTACGATCCGTTGCTTAATCTTCAATGCGAACAAGCCCAAAGGCAGCAAGCTGCAAGAAGTGAGCAGCCGTCAGCACCTGAAAATGTCAAACACCCAAGTGCCGCATGGCTTGCGCCGATAACCGTAGGTTATATTGCGGCCCTCTTTGTACTTACACCGCAACTGGTTAAGATCGGTACGAATGACAAAAATCCGGTAAGAAGCGAAGACGACGCGCTTATCACCAATGAGATCAGCTGCCAGTATCTTAAGCCGAGTCTTATAAGTGCAGCGCGCAAGGTCGTAAAGTTTGTGGCTAAGTATCCGGACGCAAGCGAGAAATCGGTGCGCAGAAATAAGATAATTACCGAAGTTTCTGGTCAAGCCGATGGCGATGAAGGCAAAATGCGATTAGTGACTAGGCGGCATGGTGACAGCGACAAAGTGGATCCTAACTCGACATTGTCTTTAGGTGTAGTTCATGAGAGTGATGACAGAGCTGGAAATCGGCAGCTTGAGTCCGTATTGTTAGCTGCGCCATCTGGTGAAACGTCGCTAACCCGACCCTATGGCCGGACTAATGTTTGGTTTGCAAGTGAGCGTAAGCAATATACGTCGGCTGGCAGCAACATCATGGACGATAGACGTAGCTCCACGAATGGCGACAGTTCGTTGATAGCCAGCAATAGCCAGTCAATACTGGGAGATGCAATGTTTGCTATCAAATTTGACTATAAGTTATCTACAGCAAATCCAAAGGATCAAGATCATAGCTGTAACCAGCTGGCAGAGATTCCACGATCTTAAGCAGTTCGGAGCGTTCGCGGGCTTTGACTACTAGCTGCCACTGATATTTGTTCTGAAAACGTTCGTAGAATGACGGCGCAGGGCCTTCGACACGAACATGATAACCGGCACCAATAATCTCGTCTTTAAGCTTTTCGGTCGCCGCTGCCGCAGACTTAATCGTGGCACGACGAGCAGTCAACTTAAGCAAATAGCAGAAGGGAGGGAACATAAACTGCTCGCGTTCGGCTAGCTCACGCTTATAAAATCGTTGATAATCCGAAGCCAAAGCATCTTTAAGAACCGGATGATCGGGGTGATAAGTCTGGATAACGGCTCGACCGGCAACGTGGCCGCGACCAATTCGCCCTAACACCTGTGATATAAGCTGGAAAGTTCTTTCTTGGGCCGAGAAGTCGGGCATATACAGGCTGGTATCTGCCAGTACTACCCCAAGCGTACTGAGGTGAGGTAGGTCTAGCCCCTTGGCAAGGAGTTGAGTGCCAACGAGTATATCCACCTCGCCGCTGCGCACTGCCTCAAAGTGTTGCTCAAAGCGCTCAGCCTTAGAGTTGTCAGTGTCAAAGCGAGCGATTCGCGCGCTAGGGAAGAGTCTTTGCACATCATCGACAATTGCTTTGGTGCCAGCGGTTTTAAAGATCACGTCAGGATGTTTGCACTCCGGACAGACAGAAGGGGTGTTGGCGTGATAGCTGCAGCTGTGGCAGCGCAACTGGTGGTTGTCGCCATGATAAGTCAGCGGTACATCACAATTAGGGCAGGTGGCTTGCCAGCCGCAATTCTGGCACATGACGAGTCGGGCCGTACCGCGACGGTTGAGGTAGAGCAGGGTTTGTTCGCCGCGGGATAGTGCGCCTTCTATGGCTTTGACTAATGCGAGGCTTATGTATGGTGAACGGCTAAAGAGGCTGTGGTCTTTGCGATCAACAATCACGACTTCGGTATCGGCGTGCATGTGTTCTTGAGCCAATTGAGTCAGTTTGATGATTGGTTTGTTCTTTTGCCTAGCAAGGTAGTAATCACTGACACTTGGTGTGGCCGAACCCAATACCAAAGTTGCACGAGTAATCCCAGACAGATATGCCGCCACTCTTCCAGTCTGGTATTGAGGTGACTGCTCTTGCTTGTAGGCACTTTCGTGAGCTTCGTCCAAGATGATTAGTCCAAGTTTGTCTACAGGACTAAACAGGGCTGAGCGTGGACCAATGATAATGACTGGCTCCTTAGCGCGTAGACTATCTAGCCACGCTTTTTGACGTTCGGCTGGCGCTTGTTGTGAATGCATGACAATTACTCGAGTGCCAAAAATTTGCCTAAAATTATCTGCCAACTGTGTAGTCAGGCTGATCTCGGGGGTCAGAATAATTGCCGATTTGCCATCAGCAACAGCCCGCGCTGCCAACTCTATATATAGACGTGTCTTGCCGCTGCCAGTTGTGCCGTGGACAAGATAGCTGTCACGTTCGGTCATGGCTTCCAGCGCAGATTTTTGCTCGGCAGTCAGGGCTGGCAGGGCAGTAAGATCCGGCACGGTAAACTCAGAAAGGATTGGCAGGCCCAAAGATTTATCAGAAAAGCTGGCTGGCAATAGCTGTTGTGTCATAAGCCCAAGTGGCGCTGGGTAATATGACATCAACCACTGAGCAGTCTTGATAAGGTGGGCTGGAACGGGCGGCAAATCCAAGATTCGCGTGACGGGTTTGATCTGAAACCGCGGCTTGGTGGTTGGTCCGCTAACTACTCCTAGCACAACAGTTTTTTGCAGCTGCACCTCTACAATAGTGCCTGTAGGTAGTCGCGAAGATGAGGCGTAGGTCAGCGGTCCGCTACCGTGATAGCGGCTGCTGCGCACCCACACAAAGTAATAATTCATATCTATAAGTATAAGGTATAAAAAAACTAAAATTGCGTCTTGCCAAACCCCAAAACCAAGTCTATACTAATTGATAACGTTGTTCTGATAACAATACAGAGCTATAAAGAGGAACGAAATGTTAGACGTTTTTATCACATCTAGAGTGCGCCGCAAGATCATAGTTATCTATGCTAAGTACCCTGACTTTAAGACTCATGTCCGCGGTCTTGCCAAGCTTATCAAAGAAGATGCTGGCAACATTCAGCGTGAACTTAAGAGGCTAGAGAAGGTTGGTTTTTTGACCAGCGAACGCCAAGGCAACACCAAGGTTTACTCGACTAACAAGCAGTTCCCAATCTTCCGCGAACTTCAAAGCATCGTCCTCAAGTCACAGCGCTCAACACAGCAAAAACGCGTCACTGGCTAGCGTCGACCGTACTTCTACTACGGCCTTGACTTTTCAAGCAGCTTATGCTAATATAGTAAGCATGAATAAACTACGCAACGGTTTACTAATTGCAGCAGCAGTAGGCGCTGGCGGTACAGGCACATACCTTAAAGCCACTCACCAGACTACTGAGGAGAAAGTTGCAAAAGCTCAAGAGCAGATTGTTCGCGAAGCCAAATATGACAAGACACATCCGGCTGACGATAACGAGAGCCTATATAATGCCGGCACGACTGCAGAAGACGCCAAAGCTATAGCTACCGCCAAGAAACTTACGGCAAATCGTATTGCCAAACTTAGTTTCGATAAAGCATTTACTGAAGCAACAAAAGTCGGTGGCTTAGTTATTGATGTAGCTGACATGACTTCTTCATCCGCAGAAGACGTACTAAAGGCTACTCTTCCCGAGTCGTCATTAGATGCGCTAGAGTCTAGAAATATTCACTTTTTGTATAACAGTACAGAATGTAACCCTTACACGTATAGTTGGGAAACATCTGGGCACAAAGTTAACTTCGAGAGCCAAGGAGGCTATATACCTGTATCCTTCGGTGACACTGCTCCTCCGGCGCAAGCTATTCACACAGTTAATCCTGTAAATAGCGGTAAAGATAGTGCTGGCCACACGGTTTTCTTCCGAGACTAACGCAAAAGCCTCTCTAACCAGTTGCAAAATCAACTTCGGTCAGGTACAATGTCTATCAATGATACAAGTAACCCGCAAAGATTCTAAGGAATCAACCGAGAACTTACTACGCCGATTCAACCGCAAGGTTCAGCAATCTGGTGCTATCGCTGTTGCCAAGAACAACCAGTTCTTCCAGAAGGACATCAGCAAGGTTGAGCGCCGCCGCAAAGCGATTATTCGCCAAGAGCGCAAAGCTATTAAGCTCAAGAAAATCAAACTCGGACTTCGTTAAATACCCATGCTTGAGCAGCAAATCGAGCAGGATATCAAGACTGCCCAGCTTGCAGGTGAGACCCACAAGCTGACAACTCTCAGAGGCATCAAGGCCGTCTTATTAAACGTGAAGGTCGCAACTGGCAAGCGCGACAGCGGTCTAACAGATGACGAGGTCTTACAGCAGCTAACCAAACAGGTCAAACAGCGCCAAGAGAGTGCCGAGATGTATGTTCAAGGTGGCGATCAAGAGCGTGCTGACAAAGAGCTAGCCGAAAAGGCAATTATCGAAGCCTACCTACCGGCACAGTTGAGCGAAGAAGAGATCGGTAAGCTAATTGACCAAGCGATTGCCGATCTAGGCGCCGAAGGTCAGTCTGCTATGGGCCAAGTAATCGGCAAAGTAAAGGGCCAAGCCGGTGCCACCGCTGACGGCTCAATCATCGCGAGGCTAACCAAGGAGAAGTTGCAGTGATTCTATTAATGGGAATCGCTGGCAGCGGCAAGGGTACCCAGGGCAAAATGCTAGCCGATAACAATGGCTTTCATCTGATAGCCATGGGCGACGTTATCCGCGAGTACGCCACCGACAAGCAGCGCGAGCGCATGATGGCTGGCGGCTTACTAGACGACCAAGAAGTTATCTCCATGATCGATAAGATGCTAGCATCACTACCTCAAGACGAAGAAGTTATACTTGATGGCTTTCCGCGCACAATTCCGCAGGCTGAATGGCTAATCGGGCAGGTAAAGGCTGGAAGATTCCAACTTAATCACGCCATACACTTGGTTGCCTCGCGCGAGGCCGTCAAAGAGCGACTGCTAGATCGTGCTCGAGCTGATGACAATGATGCTGCTATAGAGCAAAGATTCAACGAATACGAACTCTCCACGGCGCCAATTCTAGATTGGTTAGCTGATAACGGCATAGAGGTTGAGAACATTGACGCCGTTCGTTCGGTAGAAACCGTTTATGCTGATATCGTCAATCACGTAACTAAGTCGTAGACTATAAGCATGGTAACTCAAGTCAAAACTGCCAAAGAAATCGCAGCCATGCGCGAGAGCGGTCGGATGCTGGCCACCGTTTTGCAGATTCTAAAAGGTGAGTTACAAGTCGGCATGTCGACCAAGCAACTTGCCGATATCTCAGCCGAGGAGCTCAAAAAACTAGGTGGCGAACCGGCTTTCAAGGGCTATCAAGGTTTTCCAGAAGTGATTTGTATATCTGTTAATGACGAAGTTGTGCACGGAATCCCGCGCGCCAACAAAATTATCAACGAGGGCGACATAGTCAGTCTAGACTTTGGCGTGACATACAAAGGAATGATTACCGACTCCGCAATCAGCGTGATTGCTGGCAAGCCCAAGCAAAAGGGACATATTCGCTTGCTGCAAGATACTGAGAATGCACTGAATGTTGGAATTAGCACGCTGCGTGATCAAGTTCGGACTGGCGACATTGGTTCTGCAATCGAGGCTTCGCTTAAGAAAAGGCCATACGGAATCGTTCGCGATCTCGTTGGTCATGGCGTCGGGCACCATGTTCACGAAGACCCTAACATTCCTAATTATGGGCGCGCCAACACTGGTCCGTGGCTTAGCAAGGGCATGACAATAGCCATAGAGCCAATGGTGACTCTCGGCACAGAAAAGGTCTACGTTGCCAACGATGGTTGGACAATTCTGACGGCTGACGGCTCGTGGGCAGCTCATTTTGAGCACTCCGTATTGATAACAGAAGATGGCGCCGAAATCTTGACTCAAGTCTAAAACGTTCGAGAGTACGCTTGCGATGCACGAAGCAATAGCGCTATACTGATGGCCAGATGAACGGCTCCAATCCAGAATATTTCGTAGGCCTAGATGTCGGCACCAGCAAGATTCGTTGCGTTGTCGGAACTTTTGACCCAAACGGCACTAACAAACCTTCAATCATAGGTCATGGACAAGCGCCTAACCAAGGTATGCGTCGTGGTGCTGTGGTTCATGTTGATGATGTAGCTGATGCGATTGTCCACGCCGTTACAGAGGCAGAACGAATTTCCGGCAAAAGCATTAAGCAGGCAACAGTTAACGTCAACGGTTCACACGTTGGTGGAATTAACTCCGAGGGTGTGATTGCAATCTCGGCTGCCAACCGCGAAATTACTATAGAAGATCGTCAACGCGTCGAAGAGGCTGCGACGATTGTAAGTTTGCCCCCCAACAGAGAGATTATTCAGTTTTTTGCCAAGAACTACAGTCTTGATGGCCAGCGCAACATCAAAGATCCAGTTGGTATGCACGGTGTTCGCTTAGAAGTTGATGCCCACATTGTGACGGCGGCTTCACCGAACCTGCGCAATCTAGATATGGCTCTCCAAAAAGCCGAAATTAGCGTCACCCATCACACAGTTTCTGGGCTCGCCGCCGCCGAAGCCGTCCTCAGCCGCCAACAAAAAGAGGCCGGAACAGCCCTAATCGACATCGGTGCCGGCACAACCAACCTTATCGTTTTTGAAGATGGCGAAGTCCAGCACGTGGCCGTCCTGCCAATCGGCGGCCAACATATCACCAATGATCTCGCGATTGGCCTCAGAACTGATCTTGATATCGCCGAAGCCATCAAGTTAGAGCACGCTGACCTACGAGAGAACACCAAAAAGATCAACGTCATGGTCAGAATCGGCAACAAGAACCACAACTTCTCATTCGACCAAATCACCATGATAGTAGAGGCCCGCGCCGAAGAGCTATTAGAGTACGTCGACAAAGAGCTACAGCGAATCAAGCGCTCACGCAAACTCCCCGGCGGTATTGTTATCACTGGCGGCACTTCCAAACTGCCCGGCCTCGATGAGCTAGCCCGCGAAAAGCTGCAATTACCAGCGCGGATAGGCAAACTCCACAATATCGGCGGTCTTGTTGATACTGTTGAGGATCCAGCTTTTACAACTGTTGTTGGTCTAATGCTACTCGACATGCTGCTTTTGCCATCACTGCCACCCGACACTAGCCGTGGTGCACAGCAAGCCAAAGCGATTTTGGGCAACGTTTTCGCCCGCTTCAAGGGCTAAACAGCTGCCAAATTTGTAAATACAACAACTTATGTTAAAATAAGTTTGATGACTGAGCTAGGTGCTGAGATAGAAGCCCCAAACTACCCAGAAATAGGACATGATTATTTGCCAGATAATGTTGTGGTGCATTTTCATTTTGGCCCGCATGCAGCTGCTGAGCATGTCGATACTGTTAAGGAATTACTTCCCAAAGCTGATATAGTCGTGCCAGAATTGCACGGCTGGAACGAGGCCAATATCAGTGACTACAGGGCTATATCTAGAGGAGACCAGAAGGCTCTAGACAGACTAACTCAGGATAATCCTTATGACCACTTGGCAGCCTATAGGCATGAAATGTATCGAGCTTTATTTGATAAGTGGAAGCCTGTGATATTCATTGATGCGTCGGAGGATGAAGCCAAAGCCTTGGGCAAAAACCCAACGCATACTTTACTTGGAACCGTAGTGACTACTAATTTGGACGAAACCCTCCAAAATTACTCCCGACTTATTACTGGTTTTGCCAAGCAAAGCGAAGCACGTAATCAAATGATGATAGGTAATCTAGGAACAAAAGTTACAGATATAGTAACGGGACACCCCAAGCTTAAGAGCAAGCCTCAAGTTAATGTCCTTGCCACTTTAGGATCGCTGCACCTTCCTATGTACGAATATCTCAAACAACAACCAGAAACTTCAGAGAATGTCACGGCCTCAATGTCGCCAATCAGAGCTCCTCATGATGAGGCTTTTCTTGCATATTCTAGGGGTCATGAGCCTAGTAGGGATCAATTGGTGGAGTTCTTGATGATTGACGCCTTTGCTAGAGTGCCATCATTAGTTGATTCTGGCTTATCAATGATGTCACCTAGCAACGATGCCGTTTCGCCTCGAACCGAGACCCTAGTGGTATATACGGCAATTGATCTCATGAAACATGATGAAGCGGCGGTGAACTTGGCACTTGATATTGCCGCACATGGTTTTACGCAGGAGAGACGGGAGTGCCTAATGCCATACATAAGTGCTGCCAACAAGAAACTTTATGAAACAACTGGCCAGTTTATAGACCCAAACCAAGAATCATAGACATCCGAACAAAAAATAAGTACCCTTGTGCAAATAAATATATTGAACAATGCGAGCCAATGCTGACGGTAATTTTGCCCGAGCAAATTTGTTGAACTTTAAGAGGCGCTAGCGTATACTACGACTTATATAAAGATAGCTTTTTCGAGGTAATAAAGGGGTTTTATGTCAGAAGTAGTTCAGCCAGCAATCGAGACTTTCGCACAGATCAAAGTAATCGGCGTCGGCGGCGCTGGTGGCGCAGCTATCAACCGAATGGTTGAGGCTGGCATCGAGAACGTCCAGTTCATCGCTGTTAACACTGACGCGCAGGCCCTTCATCACTCCAAGGCTAACGTCAAGATTCACATTGGTCAAGAAGCTACTCGTGGTCTAGGTGCTGGTGCTGATCCTACGGTAGGCGAGCAGGCTGCTATCGAGTCCCGTGAAGAGATCAAGCAAGCTATCGAAGGCGCCGACATGGTATTTGTGACCATTGGTGCTGGTGGCGGTACTGGTAGCGGCGGTGGTCACGTTGTTGCCGAAGTTGCTAACGAGCTAGGTATTCTAGTAGTCGGCTTTGCTACTAAGCCTTTCGCCTTTGAAGGTGAGAAGCGCCGCAAGAACGCTGAGCAAGCTATCGAGAAGCTACGCACAGCCGTCGACACACTGATCATTATTCCTAACGACCGACTGCTGCAGACTATTGACCGTGATACACCTCTGACAGAGGCCTTCAAGGTCGCTGACGACGTTCTAAGACAGGGCGTACAGGGCATTTCTGACCTGATTACTGTTCACGGTTTGATCAACTTAGACTTTGCCGATGTTAAGGCTGTTATGAGCAAGGCCGGCTCAGCTCTTATGGGTATCGGTCGTGCTAACGGTGAGAACCGTGCCGTATTGGCTGCTCAGCAGGCAATTGAGTCACCACTACTAGAGGTTTCTATCGATGGTGCCCGCGGTATTCTATTCAATGTTATTGGTGGCAATGACCTATCAATGCATGAGATTAACGCCGCCGCCGAGGCGATCACAACTGCTGCTGACCCTGACGCCAACATTATCTTTGGTGCCACAATCAACCCTGATCTTGAGGGCGAGGTCATCATAACGGTTGTCGCTACTGGTTTTGACGCTTCTTACTTTGCTAAGCGTGCCGCTGACTCTAAGTCTTCAGCTAGCGCCCCGACTGGTCCTAAGCTAGACAACACCAACACAACCAAGAAAGACGAGAAGGCTCTATCCGAGATCGACATGGACCTAGGTGACGACAACGAGGACATCCATGATTTCACCAAAGAGACCTCAATGCCCAACATCTGGTCAATCCATGAAGATGACGAAGACTCCAAGGATGACAGCTCTGATAAGGGCAGTGATGACGACAAGGACAAGTCCGACACCGATTCAGCCGTCGTTACCAGCAGCCTAGAAGAAGAGCTAGAGAAGCCATCCTTCCTACGCCGCCTCGGTCGCCGCCACAAAGACGCCAACAAAGACGATGACAAAAAGTCCGACAACCCCTCAGACTCCAAAGACGACACTAAGTAGCAGAAAAACTTAATGTTTCCTGAAAAAGGAGCGCTAAACCATGCAGAGTGCAAGCGCAGCGAAGCACCTCTGCGTGCGCTCCGCCTCAGGAAATATTAAGTTCTACCCCAATAATTCGTATTAAATAATACACCAATAAATACCTTGCAAAACGCTACAGCTAGGGCTATATTGGAACTACGCAGCACTATATGTGGAAAATCAAATATCATATAGACAACAAAATGCTGAGTACATTTAATGGTAAGAGGAGGCAGCATGAAATGCACTCAATGCCAAAGCGAAGATATCAAAGTGATAGAATCGCGAGACGTGGCAGAGGGCCAAGCAATTCGCCGCCGCCGTATGTGTAATAGTTGTAGCTACCGCTTCACAACTTATGAACGCTTGGAAAGACCGCAACTTATCATCATTAAAAATGATGGTAAACGTGAATTATTCAGCCGAGCTAAGCTGCTTGCAGGACTATATAGGGCCTGCGAGAAGACTTCTGTCACCAGCTTAGAACTCGAGAAAGTAGTCGCCGCGATTGAGCAAGAGCTCTATGCTTGTGGGGATCAGGAAGTTAAATCTACACGCATTGGCGAATTGGTGATGGAACAATTGGCAAGGCTAAATGAAGTTGCCTATGTACGTTTTGCAAGTGTCTACCGACGCTTCAAGGATATCGCTAGCTTCGAGCAAGAGCTATCTTTGGTCAAGCAAGGCAAGCATATAGCGGCTTAGCGCCTACTGTTTTGAGAGCACAGTAAGCGTTCGAACTCCAATACAAACACATTAAAACAATAAAAACCTAAGGGAGTGAGGGATACTAACAATGGGACAGACAACTAGCCTAGGGGTAGAGAGGCTTTTTACCCCCGCAAAATCTAAAGCGTACGACCAGCTTAAATGGTCTAAAAAAGATTCAATTATTAAAAATCCGATGAGCGATACACCGGTCTTTGAGCAACGCGGTGTGGAGTTTCCCGAAGGCTGGTCCCTGAATGCTATAAACATTGTGGCTCAGAAGTACTTTAGTGGTACCCCCGGCTCCAAAGACAGAGAGAGTTCTCTTAAGCATTTGATTGATCGTGTTGTTGATACAACAACACGTCAAGGTGTTCAGGAAGGTTATTTCAGCAGCGAGGTAGAAGCTGAAGACTTCCGTGAGGAGCTTAAGTACATCCTTGCTACTCAGCGTGCGGCCTTTAATAGCCCCGTTTGGTTTAACATCGGTGTACCAGAGCGAGCTCAGCAGGCTAGTGCTTGTTTCATTCTCGGTATTGAGGACACTATGCCAGCTATTCTTAACTGGTACGTCGAAGAGGGAATGATCTTTAAGGGCGGCTCCGGCTCCGGCATTAACATTAGTCCTATTAGGTCTTCTGTTGAGCAGCTTGGTAAGAGCGCTGGCACAGCCAGCGGACCGCTGAGCTTTATGCGTGGTGCCGACGCTAGCGCTGGTGCTATCAAGAGTGGCGGCAAGACTCGTCGCGCAGCTAAGATGGTAATTCTTAACGCAGAACACCCTGATATAGAAGAGTTTATCTGGAGCAAGGCAATCGAAGAGCGCAAAGCTCGTGACCTTCAGACCCTAGGTTGGGATATGAGCTTAGATGGTAAGGACTCCTTTAGCGTGCAATACCAGAATGCCAACATTTCAATGCGTGTAACAGATGAGTTTATGCAGGCTGTAGAAGATGACGCAGACTGGGACCTTAAGGCTGTTAAGACTGGCAAGCCAGTTAAGACCGTCAAAGCTCGCGATCTATTCCGTCAGTTCTCTGAGGCCGCATGGGAATGTGCTGACCCTGGAATGCAGTTCGATACTACTATCAACAAGTGGCACACTACACCTAACCAAGGCCGTATTAACGGTTCTAACCCTTGTAGTGAGTACATGCACCTAGATAACTCAGCCTGTAACTTGGCTAGTCTCAACTTGCTTAAGTACCTCAAAGAGGACAACACCTTTGATATCAAGTCTTTCGTTCACTCGGTAGAGCTAATCTTTACCGCCCAAGAAATCTTGGTCGGCTACAGTGAGTATCCAACCGAGTCTATTACTAAGACTGCCAAGGCTTATCGTGAGCTAGGTATTGGTTACGCCAACCTAGGCGCACTACTAATGGCTCTAGGTCTGCCATATGACTCTGATGAGGGCCGCGCTATTGCTGCCAGCATCACTGCTCTAATGACCGGACAGAGTTACGCAACTAGCGCCAAGATCGCTAAGCGTATTGGTCCATTTGCTGGCTTTAGCAAGGACCGCGAAGGTACTCTTAATGTCTTGCGCATGCACCGTGCCGAAGTTTCTAAGATTGACGCCTCCCTAGTACCAGAAGAACTGCTTAGCGCAGCTGCTGGTGCGTGGGACGATGCTGTCGAACTTGGCGAGCTTTACGGAGTACGCAACTCACAGGCCTCAGTATTGGCGCCAACTGGCACCATTGGTTTGATGATGGACTGTGACACTACAGGTATTGAGCCAGATCTAGGCCTTGTTAAGGTCAAGAAGCTAGTCGGTGGCGGCACAATGAGCATTGTCAACCAGACTGTGCCACGTGCTCTCAAGATCTTGGGATACACCAAGCCTCAGATCGCCGCCATTGTAGAGTACATCGACACCGAGAAGACTATCCTAGGTGCACCACATCTCAAGAAGGATCACGAAGCTGTCTTTGCTTGCTCAATGGGCGATAACTCCATCCACTATCTTGGCCACGTCAAGATGATGGCTGCTGTTCAGCCTTTCTTGAGCGGCGCTATCAGCAAGACTGTTAACATGCCCGAGGAAGCCACTGTCGAAGACATTGAGCAGATTCACATTGACTCATGGAAGATGGGCCTCAAGGCTGTCGCAATTTACCGCGACAACTGTAAGGTTGCTCAACCTCTTAGTATGGCTAAGAAGGCAGGCGCCGAAAAGGATGCTCCTGCAGCCGAGACCGCAGCCGCTGTAGAGGCTTGGGGAGACCAAGTCGTCCTCAAGGGTGCTGTTCGCCGCAAACTGCCACGAGTCCGCAATAGCAGGACTTACAAGTTCCAGATTGCCGACCTAGAAGGTTACTTCACCATTGGTGAGTACGAGGATGGTACACCCGGCGAGCTGTTCATCAGTGTCAGCAAGCAGGGATCAACCCTTTCTGGCCTAATGGATTCATTCGCGATTAGTGTTAGTCACGGCTTGCAGTTTGGCGTACCTCTCAAGAGCTACGTTAAGACTTTGCGCGGAACTAGCTTCGCGCCATCAGGTATGACTGATGACGTTGAAATCCGCACAGCTAGCTCAATTACTGACTACATCTTCCGTCGCTTGGCCCTAGATTACCTAAGCTTTGACGACCGTTTAGAGCTAGGAATGGCCTCTATCGATGACATGCCAGAAATTCAGACAACTCTGCTAGAAGAAGCCCCAGCACCTGTAGCCGAAGCTCCAGTTGAGCTAGCTAAGGCCGCCAATAGAGCAGCTCAGGCATTACCTGCGCCTGCAGTAACCTCGCCACCAGTTAACGAGGCACCGGCCATTGTTACCGAAGAGGCGAACGCCTTAGTAGGCGATTCAACTGCACCACTTTGCTACAACTGTGGCAACCAGACTCAACGCGCCGGTAGCTGCTACGTCTGTACTTCTTGCGGCTCTACAACTGGCTGTAGCTAACTCCCAAGCTGGTTTAGTAGCATGAAGTCGTCCGTACTTTTGCGGACGACTGGCGGTTGTACTGGTATTTCACCGGCGTAAGACACTCCGCTAGAGCCAGTGCTTGTCTCTTTGACTTGGCTTCGTACTGCGGGCTTACCTATCGCTTGAGTTTTTTCAGGTGTTACTGCTTTTTTCTCTGGTATTCGCCACTCTTGTTCGTATCCTTTATATTCCATTTTTTATCCTCAAATCTCTTCCTCAAATTAAAAATCAGGTCCTCGGTTGAAGCCTGATTAATTTTCTGGGTTGTACTGGAGCCGCGAGCGAGCGTCGCGGGCTAGGCTTCAACCATGATGAAGCACAACCCCGTAAGGTTGAGGAGGAGAAGGTTCAGCCGTTGCTTCATGGTATATGCCATACGGTGAATATTTATATCACACCTGAATTCTGGAGGCAATCGTGGCTGTCGATTAGTGACCAGCTATAAACAGGTGCATATGATAAACTGGACACATCATGAAGGTTCTTATACTCTATCGTCCCAACTCGGAGCACGGCAGGCTAATCGAAGAATTCATCCACGAATATCAGACGCGTCACACCTCTGATCACCTAGAAGTTCTCAGCATAGATACAAGAGAAGGCAGCTCCACAGCAACCCTATACGACGTCATGAGTTACCCAGCCATCTTAGTTGTTCAGACCGATGGCTACGTACAGAAGATCTGGCAGGGCGAATCTTTGCCACTGCTCGAAGAAGTCGCTTCTTACGCCCGCGCCTAAGTTGTTTGTGGTATATTGTTAATACAATTTGGAATCCGTTTGAGCGGCTATCAACCGCGAGGAGTGAAAAGAAAGGCCCGAAAAGGCCGAGTAGAATTCACCGGAGAGGTCCGACACAACCGTAATTAAGTCCCCATAAGCAGGATGGTACCGTTCCCCTAAGATCATCAAGAGGAGCTCCTGCAAGACAAGGGGATTTTTGTATTTCTAAGGAGAAATAGTGAAGTTTAAGAAGAACACCCGTCGCAAGGCTATCGAGTACGAGAAGGACCTCGTGCAGTATTGGAAGCAGAACAAGACTTTTGAGAAGTCGGTTGAAGCGCACCCCAAAGAAGATGCTTATGTTTTCTATGATGGCCCGCCTTTTATAACAGGGGTACCACACCACGGAACCTTGCTGTCGAGTATAGTCAAGGACGCCGTACCACGCTATTGGACCATGAAAGGTAAGCGAGTTGAGCGCGTATGGGGTTGGGATTGTCATGGCTTGCCAGCCGAGAATTTTGTAGAGCAGCAACTGGGCATTACTGACCGCCGTGACATCGGTACAAAGATCAGTCTGGAGGAGTACATCACCAAGGCTCGTGAATCAATGGTCGCCAATAGTCAGACATGGGAGGCTGTAATCGACCGTATAGGCCGCTGGGTCGACTTTAAGGGCGCATACAAGACAATGGACAAAGATTACATGGAATCGGTCTGGTGGGCCTTTAAAACGCTTTACGATAAAGGAAAAATCTACGAAGGTTACAAGGTTCTAATGTATGACACCAAGTTTGCCACTCCTGTATCAAAGGCCGAAGTTACTATGGACAATGATGCTTACCAGACGGTAACCGATCCGAGTGTCTACGTAAAGTTCAAATTAACAGATGGAGATACCTCACTCTTGGCTTGGACCACAACACCATGGACCCTGCCAGGTAACACCGCTCTGGCTGTAAACGAAACCTTGGTATATGTTGAAGTCGAGGTTGATGGACAAAAACTCATTATGGCCAAAGATCTGACCGCTAAGGTGTTAACCGACGAAAAACACACTCCTCTGACCTACAAAATCTTACGCGAGCTCAAGGGCAGTGAACTGGTCGGTAAGATCTATGAACCATTGTTTGATGATCGTGATTTCCAGCTAGCTCACACTGTTGCGTTCCACAATCAGGACAGCAAGGATTATGTGGTCTTGAGCGCTGACTACGTCTCTGATGAATCAGGTACCGGCATCGTGCACATTGCCCCTTGCTACGGTGAAGAGGACTTTGAGCTAGCCAAAGCACAGGGCATCCGACTAGTCGAGATTCTAGATGAAAACGGCATATATTACCCAGAAGTTCCGCATTACGCCAACATGGAAGTCTGGTCATCTAACAAGCTGATTGCCAAAGACCTGAAGGAGAGGGGCATTGTCTGGAAAATCGATTATATCCAGCACGAGTATCCCTTCAATCCGCGTAGCAAACAGCGCATTATGTACCGTGCAATCCCGTCTTGGTTCTTCGATATTGAAAACTCAAAGACACTGATGATTGAAAAAAATGAGAACATCAACTGGTTTCCACCACATCTCAAACATGGTCGTTTCCAAAAGAATATTGAGCAAGCACCCGACTGGAATCTATCGCGAGATCGCTTCTGGGCTACAGCCATGCCGGTCTGGAAAGGTATCGATTCCTCCGGTAAAGAGCACATCAAAGTCGTTGGATCGTACTCAGAATTACAACAGCTATCAGGGGTGGAGTTAGAAGATTATCATCGCCCATGGGTAGATGATGTCACATTTACAATAGACGATATTGAATACAAAAGAATCGATAAAGTCCTCGACGGCTGGTTCGAATCTGGCTCAATGCCTTTCGCCCAGTTCCACTATCCGTTTGAGAACAAAGAGAAGTTTGAAGCCCATTTTCCAGGTGACTTCATTGTTGAATACATTGGTCAGGTGAGGGCATGGTTCTACTATGTCCACGCAGTTAACACGGCATTGTTCGGCAATGAAGCCTTCGAAAACGTCATCACTACCGGTGTTATTGCTGGCAATGACGGCCGCAAGATGAGCAAATCTCTCAATAACTTCACTGATCCAAACGAGTTGATGGACCGATTTAGTGCCGATAGTCTACGATTCTTGCTCTTGTCGAGCCCGCTACTGAGCGGAGAAGACTTCACCCTGCAGGATAAGGAAGTCGGAGATGTTTCGCGCAAATTGAGCATGATCTGGAACATGTACGACTTCTTTACGCTTTACGCCGATGTTGATGGCTGGGAGTGGGACGGCGATCTGACAGATCCCGCAGCTGATCTAGAAAACCCTTTGGACAAGTGGATAGTCAGTCGTGTCCATCAGCTCAATCAAGAAGTCGACAAGCATATGCAGGGATATGACTTGGCGAACGCTCTCAAGCTGATTCTGCCGTTTGTAGATGATGCGAGCAATTGGTATGTACGTCGCAGCCGAAAGCGCTTCTGGAAGAGCGATAACGACGCTGACAAGGCCTCTGCGTACCGCACTTTGCACTACGTTCTGGTTCAGCTCAGCCTTGTAATGGCACCGTTTACGCCTTTCTTATCTGAAGAACTCTATCGAAAACTAACTGGCGGCGAGTCGGTTCATCTGTTGGACTGGCCAGAATCCGGCCACGTTAATGAGCTACTAGTGCGTGACATGCAATTGGTGCGTGAATCTATAACAACTGGACTATCGATCAGGGCTAAGGCAGGTATCAAAGTGCGACAGCCGTTAGCGTCTGTAACTGTTCCGGCAACCATGTTCAGTGACGCTCAAGGTAGAGAGGAGCTTTATAAGGAAATAATTGCCGAAGAGCTCAACGTCAAAGAAGTAAAACTTAATAATACAAGACGTAGTAGCGAGGAAAGATTGGCCAAGTCTCCATTGGAAGCTGGTATTCAGGCTGTTTCAGAACCGCTAGAAATTATTCTTGATCTAGAATTAACGCCACAACTCAAGCAAGAAGGCCTGATGCGCGAGATAATTCGTCATGTTCAGCAGTCTCGCAAGCAAGCAGGACTAGAAGTTGATGATCGTATTGAGCTGAGCCTTAAGACAGAGGACAAGGCGCTCACCAACCTACTCGACAATGAGGCTTTAACAGATGTAATATTGCAAGAAACTTTGGCAAAATCACTAGGCACGGCAGCCGATAATGGCTTCGATATAACGGTCAAAGTCGATGGCGCCGAACTCCAGATCGGCATAACCAAGGCCTAGTCTTTACAGGGGCGGAGTTTTTTGGTATTATCTATATCAAGTATGAAAAAAGCAGTAATTCAAACCGGCGGCAAGCAATATCTTGTATCTGAAGGCGAAATTCTTAAGGTAGAGCTTCTCAAGGCCGCCGACAAGAAGGTAGACTTCGAGGCATTGCTCGTTATCGATGGCGACAAGACCAGTGTAGGTACTCCAGTGGTCGATAAGGCCAAGGTAACCGCTGAAGTTCTAGAAGCAGATGTCCAAGCCGACAAGGTAACTTCTATCCGTTACAAGGCTAAGAAGCGCGTCCGCACAGTACGTGGTCACCGCCAGCACCAGACCATCATCAAGATCTCCAAGATAGTCTAATCATTTCCCAGCTCTCGCTGTGGAAAACTTTTTACTCAACTAGTAGCCGTTATATTTATAACAACGACAAGCATTAGCGTTATATTCTAGAAACTTCACTCAACAAGGGTATTTATAGGCTAATGATCGTAAGTGTAACTTTTTTAACAACAAAAAAGCGGCTTTTGAAGTGCCAAAACTACGACATGCCTGTATAGAAAGTTTATTCAAAAAGCCCTTGCAGGGGGCATGCGCAGAGAGGATACTATATCCATAGGATTGGAGTCCTCGGGGACACTGATCCTAACCAACAAAAAATTGGTTAAAACAGCCAACCAAAAATTGGCTAAAATCAAACAAAAAGTCAAACGGACCTCATGCAACTGTCGTAAGTTGCATGAGGTCTTCTAAGTTTTGTGGCTACTTTTCTGTGACTTTTCGGCAAGGCCCAAGGGCTTAATCTTGAAGTTTGTATTTTAGAACGGTAGCCATATCGCCTAATAGACTGTGTCGATAAACGCTGTGAGCAATCGAAGCTACACCTAGGAATAGGCCAATTTTCTGGTATGCATGGTCGTTATTGTAGTGATGAATTGTATCGCCTTCGGAGGTGTGTCTGCTATCAGCAGTGTTCAAACCCGCGTCACCACCAAAATAAAGGTCATCAATTGAGCCATTCTGAACTCGAAGCCTGTAGGGGCCATCGGTGAACAGATAGCTACCTTCGCCATCGTGGTCGGTATAAAGCTCATCTGGCTTAGACCTGTAGTGCGGATTAAGCCTATCCATGGCGGCAAAGCAAAGGACGGCTGCTTGGATTGCGTTGTCCTCACCAGATGAGAATAGAGAATGCAGCCGATCCTTAAAATCAGGCCTAACATCGTACCAAAAGCCATAGCCGCCTCGACCAGCTTCAACTGGGCTGGGTGTTGGGGGCTTGATGTCAGGGAAGCTCCTAGAGTCCAGCAATGCATGAATATCATTTAACAGTCGGTCTGCGTTTGCTGGCTCAAGCTGCTGGGTCATTGCCATCCCGCTGACTTTGCGCAAGAACAAACCAGACCTATCCAAGTCTTGAGCCATCTTTAGCTCGTCATAAGCCGGTGCATAATTTATTCGTAGTCCTTCAGTAGGAGCATATGTAAAACGAGGTGCTTCCAAAGCAGGCATTCAATTACTATGTCTAATTTCTATACATGTGTCAATCGCGGCAGTAAAAGCCATACAATAGTAGCATCAAATGGCTAGCAACAGAAGGCTATATTGAAGATGGAGCAATGGTGCTATACTGAGCATAAGCGGAGCACTAATATGACACAAACAATTATCGCAGTCGTGAATCAGAAGGGTGGCGTTGGCAAGACTACTACTGCTATCAATGTCGCGGCACAACTAGCCGGTCCAAAAACTTCAGTTTTGCTGGTTGATCTTGACCCGCAGGGTAACGCTACTAGCGGCATAGGTCTATCGCGCGAAAATGTGCCGCAAACGACTTATGATGTTTTGGTCAATGGAGCTCCAGTTGCCAATGTCGTCCAAGAAACCCATGTCGCACAATTATTTGTTTTACCGGCAAATTCCAACCTTGCTGGCGCTGAGGTCGAGCTAGTCAATAAGTTGCAGAGGGAGTTCGCCCTTGCCAAGGCTCTACAGTCGACGGCCTACGATTATGTGATTATTGATTGCCCGCCATCACTAGGCCTGTTGACTATCAACGGGCTGACAGCAGCAACCACTGTTTTGATACCTGTACAAGCAGAATACTATGCGCTTGAGGGATTGAGTCAATTATTGAATACGATTCAGGCGGTGCGGGGCAGTACCAATCCGCAGCTAGAGTTGTTAGGTATAGCCCTGACAATGTTTGATAAGCGGAACAGTCTGAGCGAGCAAGTGCAGAAGGAAGTTCAAGATTACTTCGGTGACAAACTGTTTGAGGCAGTAATTCCGCGCAATGTTCGACTGGCTGAAGCGCCAAGTTATGGACGAACTATTTACGAGCACGACCGCTGGAGCAAGGGCGCCAGAGCCTACAAAGCTCTCGCCAAAGAGATCCAAGAACGCACTAAATAGCGCTTATTAAATAAACATTAATTAACTCGCATGGCCGCCAGCGCGGTGCTAAAATTAGTACATGACACACGCTGCAACCACACTTGATGACGTCGCTCAATCCGTAACGGACTTGGGGTCTACCGTCGATGACGTCGCTCAATCTGTTACGGATCTGGGATCCACGGTCGATAACGTCGCCACATCTGTTACGGAACTAAGTTCTACGGTCGATAACGTCACCACATCTGTTACGGAACTAAGTTCCACCGTGAATAGCCTTGCCACAAAGCTAAGTTCAAATATAGATGACGTCGCAGAGTCAGTAACAGTTCTAGGCACAATGGTCGGCGAGCAACTTGTTAGCTTTAGGCAAGAGCTCAAGGCAGACATAATGGACCTACGTACAGAGCTTAAGGCAGAAATATCAGATTTCAGGCACGAGTTCGACACCTTCAGAAGAGAGGCAGATGTTAGGCTCAGCAATCTAGAAGGGGAGGCTTCGGCTACTCGCAATGACCTACGAGAAATCTACGATCGGCTAACATCTCTCGAGAAGCGCGTAATCAACGCAACTAAAGATGACAAAGCTCAAATCAGGCAGGAGCTAGATGATCTCAAGCAGTGGGCACGCGAGATTTCGGCAGAAACTGGCTTTCCAAAGCCAAAATTATAAACACAGATTAGCTAAATAGTTCGATAATTCGCTCAAGTTCGTCGTCAGACTTGAAGCCGATCTCAAGTTTTCCGCCGCGAGCGGTGCGACGAATATTGACGGGTGTACCTAATTTTTTACTCAACTTTTTGGTGGCTGGAGTCTCGGTTTGAACACGTTCGTGGGCTTGTTTGGAGTCTTTGGCTCCAGCCTTAACGCTTAGCACAAAACGTTCTGCCTGACGGACACTCCACCCCTGTTCTACGATGGTTTTTAGGAGATAGGCTTGACGTTCTGAGTCGCCCTTAAGGGCCAAAATCGAGCGGGCATGACCCTCACTTATCTTGCCAGCGGCCAATGCGTCGCGGGCTGCCTCGGGCAGGCGCAATAAGCGTACCGTGTTATTGACGGTAGAGTTAGCTTTGCCAAGTCGCTTGGCGATGGCGTCATATGATAGGGAGAATTGCTCATGCAGACGTTCAATACTGATGGCTTGCTCAAGTGGACTGAGGTCAACGCGCTGAACATTCTCGATTAGGGCAATCTCTAGTTGCTCTAATTCCTCGCTGCTGCGGATAATGGCTGGGACAGTGGTCAATCCAGCAAGGGTGGCGGCGCGCCAGCGACGTTCACCGGCTATCAAGGTATAGATGCCGTCTTTGGCAGGAGTGACGACTAAGGGTTGCACTACGCCGTGCCGCTTGATTGAGGCTGATAGCTCTTCTAGTGCGACATCGTCAAAGTGACGGCGCGGCTGATATGGGCTAGCTTGTAGTTTGTCGACTGGGATCTTCTCGACTCTGTCCTCTGGTGTGAGGAGTAGGCTTTTGTCAAAGTCATTGGATATTAGGGCTTCAAAGCCACGTCCTAGCCCTCGTTTTGGTGTCTGACTCATAAGACAACTATAGCATATTTACAGGTTTGACACAGACCTGATTCAGGCCTGACCTAGACCGGATTTAGAAAACTTTGGCTTGGCCAACGGGGAAGACGCGCAGTACTAGTTTGCCGACTATTTGGTCGGCATCAATTGGCCCAAAAGCCCGCGAATCGAGTGAGTCAGGACGATTGTCGCCAGATACAAATACTTGGTGTTCACCTAATTTAATATCGATATTACCAGATGTGGTTGGAATGTTTTTGCCATAAGGCAGTACGCGGTCAGGATCAAAACCCTCAGGATGCTCCTTGTTATATACAGTATAGACGCCATTGTTGACGACGACACGATCGCCCGGCAGGCCAATTACACGTTTTATAAGCTGTTTGCTATCTTGTTGACTGAATTCACTCAAACCTTCCTGCGAGAAGACGACCACATCACCGCGAGATGGAATATAATCATGGCCGGTTATCTTGGCCCAAGTTCGAGGCACCTTCCAAATAATCAGTTTATCAGCGTTATGAAGGGTAGTTTCCATGCTGGGACCATCAACTTGGTAAGAGCGGAACACAAAAGCAATGATCAATAGGGCAACACATAGAGCAGTCAAAAGTATACCAAGTGTTGAGAATAGTTCACGCCAACCCGAATTTGGTTTTTGATATTCGGAAGTGTGTATTTCAGGGGTTAATTGATCATTCATTCAGTTTCACACTATAGCACATCAAAGGGGTTTACTCATAAGCGTTATGTGTTTATAATTAGGCTGGTAAAAGAGATGGACCGGTCAAATTTAAGACGGCCTGAGATAAAAACACAGCGCCAAACACCAAAAACAAACTTCGGAAATTCGCACCAACCTGTGACTGAGGTCTTGCCAGCACGTCCGCGACAGTTTATCGACCAACCTAGTCACCGGCCACGACCCAATCCAAGACCAATAATGCCTGAGTATCGACGAGCACCAGCTGAGCCACTGAGCACGTCATCAAGAACGCCCATATTTAAGGCAGCTGTACCGCTGACGACGAGCCAAGCCCCAGCCCAAAGCCACGAGATGAGCGTGGCCCAACAAATGCAACCATCTCAGGCACAGCCAACACAACCTCAGCGACCACCGATAGATATGGACCTGCCGGGCAGGGACAGCCCCTCGGCGTTCGAGTTGTTCCAGAAACGTGCCAAACGGCGCAGAATCCGTCGTCAGGCATCAAGAGCCATGGCCATTGCCGTGGTTTTGGTGATTACGGGCGGCGGTTTGCTATTCTCCCAGAGCTTCCTTAAGCTCAACAAAGTTTTTAAAGGTGGCACCGAAACCGCAGCAGCCCTAAAGGCTGACGTAAAGCCTGAGCTGCTCAAGGGTGAGGGTAGAGGGCGTATCAATATTCTGTTGCTTGGACGTGGTGGTGGTTCGCACGACGCTCCAGACCTGACAGATACTATTATGATTGCCAGCATCGACCCAGTTAATAAGACGTCCATTCTTCTGAGTGTGCCCCGTGATCTTTGGGTGAATGTTCCTAATCAAGGTGTTATGAAGATAAATGCCGCCTTCCAAACAGGCGTTCATAAGTATCTTGGTAAGAATGTTCAGAACAGTACCGACCCCAAAGCCATCAAAGCTGGTTTTGGCGTAGTTGATGACACGCTTGAGGAAGTTCTGGACATCACAATTGATTACAATGTACTAGTTGATTTTCAGGCCTTCAAGCAAGCTGTTGATACCGTTGGTGGTGTAACGGTTAATGTTCCAACTGATCTGGTTGATCCGACAATGGCGTGGGAGAATGCCGGCAATGCCACCTTGGCGACGGCAGGTATACACGACTTTGACGGCGTTCACGCTCTTATATATGCTCGTTCACGCGAGACAACTAGCGACTTTGCCCGTGGTGAGCGCCAACGAGCACTATTGGTAGCCTTAAAGGGCAGAGTTCAGAACCTAGGCACTCTAAGCAACCCTCTCAAGCTCTCAGGCCTATTGAATGCCTTTGGCGACAATATTCAGACTGACCTGTCGCTAAACAATGCGGCTCGTCTTGGCGGCATTATAAAGAGTATTAGCGATATTAATGTGAAGTCTATCAGCCTGGCTGGTTCGCCCGATCAAACGCTGCCTGACGCCATTCCGCCTTATATAACGACTGGTAATATGAATGGTCAATCAATAGTTCTGCCCAAGTCAGGGCTGTTCAAATACAATGACATACAGCAGTTTGTGCGCGGCCAGTTTAAAGACCCTTACATAATCAAGGAGAAGGCTAAGATACTAGTTCTGAACGGCACCGACATGCCAGGACTGGCTACGGCCAAGGCTGAGGAGCTCAAGAGCTACGGCTACAACGTCATGCAAACCGGCAACACCCCAAATAGCGGCTGGACTACAACTACGCTAGTAGATGTCACTCACAAGAAGAAATATACCAAGAACTATCTAGAGCAACGCTTTGGTCAGAAGGCTGCCAACAGCTTATCCGACACAAGTATAGCCACGAATGGCGCAGACTTTGTTATCATAATAGGTAGCAATGAGGCCAATTCTACAGTCAATCAAGCCCACTAGCGGTGTAGCTCACTTCTTACACCTTGTATTCGTGCTGGTCTTGCCAGTAATCGTTTTTATCCTTGTACGTCTTAATTTTGCCCAATTGGCGATACTGACGATCGTGTTGAGCAAGTGGCGTATGTTCGCTGTTCGACCACGCTTCTGGGCTGCCAATATTCGTGCCAACTCTATCGACTTGATGGTCGGTATGTCGGTAGTAGTGTTCATGACGCAAGTCGATAGTCCTAGTATCCAGCTAATTTGGACTGTTCTGTATGCTATCTGGCTGACTGCTATCAAGCCTAAGTCCGGCGTGCCGATGATTACGGCGCAAGCCTTTATTGGTCAGCTGGCGGCCTTGTCGGCCTTATATTTGGTATGGGTTGATGGACCCGTCTTTGGTCTGACCCTGCTAACTGGTCTATTCTGCTTCTTGGCTGCCAGACACTTCCTAGATGCCTTTGATGAGCCATACGCTAAGATGTTGGCCTACGTCTGGGGTTACTTCGGCGCTTCCATGGCGTGGCTTCTTAGCCACTGGTTGCTTTACTACCATGGCGTGGCGCAGACAACTTTATTACTCAGTACACTTGGCTATGGTTTAGCCGTACTCTATTACCTTGATCACAACGACCGCTTGAGCAAGGGAATCCGTCGCCAGTTCATCTTTATCATGGTTGCTATCGTGGTTGTGGTCTTGGCTTTCTCCGACTGGGGAGACAAGGTAGTCTAGTCACTTAGGCCGTTGTCAAAGCTACATTTGTCGTTATGATTGGTCAATGCGGGCACGTTTGAAGAGTTGAATGAAGTCTTTGGTCTTGTATAGCTTGTAGCCGGCTTGGGCAGCAATCTTGTCTAACTCACCGTGCTGAGCAGGCAAAGACTCAATTAATAAATACAACGGCTGCTTTGGCGAATTGCCGATCTGGCCAAAGAGTCGCTTGTACAGGTCTAGGCCGTCTTTGCCTCCAAAAAGAGCTATCTTGGGCTCGAACGCCGCCGCCTCGTTAATAGGGTATTCATCTGGTACGTAAGGCAGGTTGCACAGCAATACGTCATAGGCTACAGGTGCGTTCGCTAAGAGATCGCTTATAATCACGCTTAAGCTTATTGTAAATTTATCTACATTGATTTTGGCAATTTTGACGGCTTCGTCACTTATCTCTAACAGATCAACTGTGCAATTTGGTACTTCTAGGGCGGCTGTGATGCCTAGTGCGCCGCTGCCCGTACCTACATCGGCTACAAGCACTTTGCTATCAATTTCTTGCCACTGAGGCTCACTTGAGACCAACTCCTTAAAGAGATCAATAATAGCCTCCGACTCGGGCCTCGGCTCAAGCACGTCTGGCGTGATCACAAAATCACGACCATAGAACTCGCTGTGTTCACGTATGTAGGCAAGGGGCTCATGAGCGACCCTGCGGTTGAGCAACTTTTTGAGTTTTGCCTGTTGGTCCTTTGATAATTCTGTTTCTGGTTCGGCCAGCAGGCGGGCACGATTGATGCCAAGCGTGTCTTCTAGCAGAACTAGACAATCTAGCCGAGCTGTAGTGACTCCATTGGTTTCGAGTAATTTTGTGCTGACTCGCAGCCATTCATTAACATTCATTAATTAATAGTATAGCTTCAAATGAATATACAGCTACGTATGTTAGGATAGATCGTAGATGAGTAGGGTATATAACTTTAGTGCTGGTCCAAGCACGTTGCCAGAGGTTGTTCTACAAAGGGCCCAGAGCCAGCTCTTGGACTATAAAGGCGCAGGTATGAGCGTCATGGAAATGAGCCATCGCAGTGCCGAGTTCATGGCTATAGCTCGCCAAGCCGAAGCTGACATCAGAGAGCTGATGAAAATACCCGACAACTACAAAGTATTATTTTTGCAAGGTGGCGCGACAGGGCAGTTTGCAGCGATTCCTCTTAACTTGGCCAAGCAATCAGATAGAGCTGATTATATTATCACTGGAATGTGGGGCAAGAAGGCCTACAAAGAGGCACAGAAGTATCTAGATAACGCAGCAGTAGCCGCCGAGGCTGATCCTTACACCTCGATTCCCAAGCAGTCCGACTGGAATCTAAGCCCCGACTCCAAGTACGTTCACATAACGGTCAATGAGACGATCCACGGTGTGGCTTTTACGGATATTCCGGATGTTGGCGATGTGCCGCTAGTGGGCGATATTAGCTCAACGATTTGTAGTCGACCTTTGGACGTCAGTAAGTTTGGCGTCTTGTATGCTGGCTCTCAGAAGAACCTAGGTCCAGCCGGGCTAACGGTGGTTATCATCAGGGATGATTTGCTAGAACATGCCCGTTCTCATACGCCAGCTGTCTGGCACTGGGCTGATAAGTCAGCGGCTGAGTCGATGCTTAACACGCCGCCGACTTATAGTTGGTATATGGCTGGATTGGTACTGGACTGGCTCAAGAACGACATCGGTGGGTTAGACAAAATGGCCGCCATAAACAAGCGCAAAAGCGATAAGCTCTACGCATATATTGATGAATCTGGTTTTTACTCTAACCCTGTTCAGCTGGAGTTTAGGTCGGGTATGAACGTGCCGTTTGTTATGGCTGACGCTGAGCTTGATAAGGTATTTGTCAAAGAAGCCGAGGAGCAAGGGCTAGTCAATTTGGGCGGGCACAGAAGTGTTGGCGGTATGCGGGCCAGTATTTATAACGCCATGCCTGAGGACGGAGTGAGTGCTTTAATAAAATTTATGAAGGAGTTCGAGAAAAAACATGGCTAAATTCAAGATCAAAACCTACAATACTATTTCTCAGATTGGACTCGATAAGTTCGGGCAAGATTACGAACTTGGCGCAGACCTCAACGACCCAGATGCAATAATGCTCAGGTCATATAACTTGCATGACGAGGCACTGAGCGACAGTGTTTTGGCAGTTGGCCGTGCTGGCGCAGGCACTAATAATATTCCTGTAGATGATTTAGCTCAAAAGGGAATTGTTGTCTTCAATGCCCCCGGTGCTAACGCCAACTCTGTTAAGGAGCTAGTGATAGCTGGTATGTTGTTAGCTGCGCGCAATTTGCCGGACGCCCTAAGCTATGTCAGCGGACTAGGCGAAGAAGGCATGAAAGAGGCAGTAGAAGCCGGCAAAAAGAAGTATGCTGGCAGCGAACTCCGCGGCAAAACACTGGGTATTATCGGTCTCGGTGCCATCGGCTACAGAGTGGCCAATAGTGCCACGGACTTGGGTATGAAAGTGCTCGGTTACGATCCCGCCATGACAGTTAGCAATGCGTGGCAGCTGTCACCAGCAGTTGATAAGATTGATGATCTTGATGTCTTGTTGGAGCAGAGCGACTTTGTGACTATTCACGTACCTTTATTGGATGCTACTCGTGGTCTACTGAGCGCCGAAAAGCTGGCTATGATGAAGCCCTCGGCCGTTTTACTTAACTTTGCACGAGATGAACTAGTTGATGAGCCAGCTCTGATAAAGCTATTGGATGAAGGCAAGCTAAGTCAGTATGTGTCGGACTTTCCTAACACTATAACTAAGGGACATGACAAGATAATTGACTTGCCTCACTTAGGCGCCAGTACAGAAGAAGCCGAAGACAGCTGCGCCATAATGATCGCCGATCAACTTCAGGAATACCTTGAAAACGGCAACATACAGTGTTCGGTTAACTTCCCAGAAGCTAAGCTGGCGCGCAAGGGCAGTAGTCGTTTGACTCTGGCCCACAAGAACGAGGCTGGTGTGGTAGCTCAAATAACCCAGATATTGGGTACAGCCAGCATTAATATTGTCGAGCTCCTCAACAAGAGCCGTGGCGACCTAGCTTATACAATTATTGACCTCGAGGTAAATGAGGTGCCTGACACGGTCCAGCAGAACCTGCAAAATATACCGTCACTACTCAGGTACAGAATAATTTAAGCTTATTCGCTGCTAAGCAGTTCGTGTTCAGCCTTTTGTAAAGCTTCAACTAAATCGTCAATGTCACCAGCTAGGGCGGCAGGGATGTTGCTGCGGCTGTAACTGATACGGTGATCAGTTATGCGGTCTTGAGGGAAGTTGTAGGTTCTTATCTTCTCGCTACGGTCTCCGGAGCCGATAAGCTTCTTGCGGGCTTCTGAGGACTCTTTTTGCTCTTCATCTATTTTTTGTTGGAGAAGGCGGGAGCGTAGGACGCTCATGGCTTTGGCTTTGTTCTTGATCTGGGACTTTTCGTCTTGGTTGGATACTACTAATCCGGAAGGAATGTGGGTGATTCGGACTGCAGAGTCGGTAGTATTAACTGATTGACCACCGTGACCACCACTGCGGTAGACGTCAATGCGCAAGTCATTAGGATTGATCTCGATGTCTGATTCTTCGGCTTCCGGTAGAACGGCAACAGTAGTAGTTGAGGTATGAATGCGGCCTTGGCTCTCGGTAACAGGAACGCGCTGTACTCGGTGCACACCAGCCTCAAACTTCAGATTCTTATAAGCGTCGACGCCGCGGACGGCAAAAGTGATTTCGTTAAAGCCGCCAACCTCGTTGGGTGTTTCGTTGAGTAGCTCCAACTTGTAGTTGTGAGCTTCTGCCCAACGCGCGTACATGCGATATAACTCGCCGGCAAAAAGGCTAGACTCGTCACCACCGGCAGCGGCACGGATTTCTATGATAACGTCGCGCTCGTTATTGGGATCAACAGGGGTGAGGGCTTCGATCAGAGCCTCTTGGTTGGCAGATATTTTGGGTTCTAGCTCTTCAAGTTCTGCGGAAGCCATTTGCTGCATTTCGGTGTCTGAACTATTTTTGAGTTCTTCGGCTGAGGCCTTGGCCTCGATAAGCTTCTTTTTGGTGTCAAACAACGCAACAATAGACTCCACATCACTGCGACGTTTGGCCAGCTTGGGATAGTTTTTATCAGCAAAAACAGACGGATCTTGGAGTTTGGTCTCAAGATCTGCTAGTTCTCCGCGGAATGATTGTTCTTTGCTGTCCATAATGGTTTCGCTTTAGTTAGTATATAGGTAAATAAAAACACCAGAAAAACATTCGGGTGTTAGTAATGGAACTTAGCTATTGCTTAGGGGTTTTGAGGTTGTTCTCAGCTTGTACTTCGGCCTTGGCGATCTTGGCGGCCTCACGAACGGATTCTTTCTTGGCGGCAGCGGCACGCTTGTCCTTGTTGGCGGCACCGGCAGCGGCACGAGCCTTGAACTTGTCGACGCGACCTTCTATGTCTAGGATGCGTTCTTCACCGGTGAAGAAGGGGTGAGAAGCGCTAGTGATGTGAACTTTAACCAATGGGTATTCGTTGCCGTCGTCCCACTTAGTAGTTTCTTCTGTCTTAGCAGTAGAACGCGTCAAAAAACGAAAACCGTTGTTGAGGTCTTCAAACACCATAAGCTGGTAGTTATCTGGGTGAATGCTCTTTCTCATAATCGAATTATTAGTATACACATCTGTTAGCTTCGAGTCAACAGGCTAAGATTGGGTGGAATAATTTATTCCTAACCTCACTGCCCATAATAATTTTTAATAAATATTATTAAACCCCACATAAAGCAGTGTGGGAAAACTTGTCTGATACTATATTGGCATGATTAAAGCAGTGATTTTTGACATGGACGGTTTGCTGATCGATAGCGAACCATTGTGGCGCAAGGCCCAAGCTCAGGCGTTCAAAACAGTTGGAATAGAACCGACAGATGAGGACTATGACCGCTACATGGGTCGCGGAATAAAAGAAGTTGTGGAGCAGTGGTACCATGAAAAGCCTTGGGAGAGTCCCAGCCAAAAAGAAATCGAAGACCTTATAGTCGAGGATTTGATTGCCTTGGTTAAAAGCGAAGGTAAGCTGCGCAAAGGCGTGCAACAAGCCATAGATATCTGTAAAGCCGCCTCATTACCGATGGCGATAGCATCTTCCTCGTACAATCTGATTATTGACGCAACAGTGGATAGGTTAGAGATTCGCGAGCACTTTGATCACTTGCATTCCGCCGAGCATGAAACTCATAGTAAGCCTCACCCCGCCGTATTCATAACCACCGCCGAGCTACTTGGCGTAGTGCCACAGGATTGTTTGGTGTTTGAGGATTCTCCATCTGGAGTTTTGGCTGCCAAAGCAGCAAAAATGAAGTGCGTAGCCGTGCCTGAGTCAAGCGTGCGAGAACACCCATATATACTGACGGCTGATGTTGTGATTGATTCGTTAGAAGAGTTTACGTCTGAGATGCTAGCTGAGCTGTAAAGCTCTACTTGATAATACCTAGCTCATGGCTACGATAAATAGCGTGAGAAGCGCCACGCACTCCCAATTTGCCAAACAGTGGTTTCTTGGATGTCCTTATCGCTTCGCGATTTTTACCAAAATGATTTGCAATGGTCTGAGTTTGATGGCCGGCTGCTATAAGTCTGATAATCTTACGTTCCTTGCTCGATAGCCTAACCGAAGGGTCGGTCTCGACTTCAACTTCCAGAATCTTCCGGACTGCTGCGCGGTTGACTACCGATGGAAGGTTAGGGGCGTTGAACTTCTCCATCAACGCCTCTTGGGTTGCCTCAATTTCTGGCATGTCGGCTGCAAGCATGCTGGCTATTTCTTCTGTCTTACCGCCTCTTGCGGTTAGGAATAATACGTTTGCTTCATCATCAACAAGTTCGAACGGGTCGTGTTGCGGCGTAACAAGAGTATCTGTAACTAATATCGGTTCGACTAGCCTAAGGTGTGGAGTTCTAGGTACGTCAGCAAAAATATCCTCATTTGGCGAGACCTCTACAGTTCTTAATTCGGCTGACTGTCCTGAAATAAAAAATCCTTCCCCCGTGACATGGGAAAGAATAGAGCAAAACATGCAAATATCTTTCCCGAACCCGGGACTAGATGGGGCACCAACACCTTAATGATAGGTAGGTTGCCGGCAGGTCATAAAGCTAGGTCTCTCGCTGCGCTCTTTATACTTCCAAATTGTTAATACACTGATTATAGCATATAAATCGCATTTGCATATACACGGAGTTCGTCAAAGGACTTGCAACAGATAACGGTCTCTGTTAAGATGAATGAACAATTAATTAATCAGGTTAGGGTTTGATCCTCCTGTGCGGCACCTCCTAAGGACCACACGGGCTCCTAATCGAAGAGAAAGGACCTATCATGGCGACAGACGTCGACATTAAGAAACTATTAGAAGCAGGCGCGCACTTCGGCCACAAAACCGAGCGTTGGCACCCTAAGATGGCCCCTTACATCCACAGTAAGCGCGGCGGTACACATATTATTGACCTAGCTCAGACAGTTACCGGTCTAGAGACAGCTCTTAGCTTTTTGACTAAGACGGCTAGCGAAGGCAAGCAGATCTTGCTAGTCGGCACCAAGCGCCAAGCTCAGGATATTGTTAAGAAGGTAGCAGTTGAGACCAACATGCCTTACGTAACTGAGCGATGGCTCGGCGGCATGATCACCAACTGGAACACTATTGGCGGTCGTGTTAAGCATCTTCAAGATCTTGAGAACCGAATGGCAACTGGCGAGCTGGCCAACAAGTACAACAAGCTTGAAGTTCAGCGTTTCCAAGAAGAAATTGACCAAATGAACGTTCTTTACGGCGGTGTAAAAGAAATGAACAGCCGTGTTGGAGCTGTATTTGTAGTCGACATTGTTAACGACGTTAACGCTGTTCGTGAAGCTAACAAGCTTAAGATTCCAATCGTAGCTCTAGTCGACACTAACGCTGACCCAAGTCAGGTTACATACCCGATTCCAGCTAACGACGACGCTATTAAGACGATTCAGCTTGTTATGGACTACGTCCAGACAGCTATCGAGACTGGTAAAGCTAAAGCCAAGGCTGCTCCAGCTGCCGCAGGCGAAGCTAAGACTGACAAAATTGAAAAGGTAAAGGTAGGATAAAAATGGCAATCGATATAGCAGACATTAAGCGACTTAAAGACTTAACTGGCGTTGGCCTAACAGACGCCAAAGGTGCTCTAGAAGAGTCCAAAGGCGACTTTGACAAAGCTCTAGCCGCTATGCGCAAAAAGGGTTTAACCAAGGCCGAGAAGCGCGGTGAGCGCGAGGCTCGTGCCGGAATCGTCGGCACTTACAACCACGACGGCCGAATCGGTGTAATCGTAGAGGTTAACTGCGAGACTGACTTTGTAGCTCGTAACGAAATCTTCACCGATCTAGTTAAGGACATAGCTATGCACGTTGCTGCCACTAGCCCTGTCTATGTCAGTGCGGACGAAATCCCAGCAGACGACACTAAGAAAATCAAAGACGAATTCAGCGAAAAGGCCAAAGCCGACGGCAAGCCAGCCGACATGGTCGCCAAGATCGTCGACGGCCAAGTGTCCAAGTATTTCGCAGAACGTTGCTTGCTAGACCAGCCCTTCGTCAAGAACCCCGACCAGACAGTAGCAGAGTACGTCAAAGACCACGCTGCTCGTCTAGGCGAGAATGTAGTCGTCCGCCGTTTCTCTCGAATCGCTCTCGGCGAAATCAACTAAGCTACGCAATCCAAGCGTAGAATTGCCAAAACGCTTAACGTTTACTTCTTAGACTTAAGAGAGTAGAATTTCCTTACTTTGAATTAAGGATACATCGCTATGCCTATAAGATTTAATACGGTGCAGCCGGAAGCACTGGACGCTTCATATGTAGATCCAGCGGTGGCTGGCGCAGAACTTAAGTCGATAGGACTTGATGCAATGTTCGAGGGCAGCATTCCTTGGAATCATCTAAATGTACCTAATAGATTGCGTGATTGGCCAACTGAGCCTAACACACTTCCTGCAGATCCTGATCATGCACCATTTGAACTAATTGGAGATAGCGAAAGTATCTGGACACCAGTATTTTATACTGATTGGCTCGATGGAAATAAAGAGCGAAAAGCTGTCCATTTAGCCGTTCACGGTCTGCGTCGTCGTCAGGGATGGGCTAAGGTAGAAGAACTAGGTAAATATGGACTGGGACTTGCTGTCTCTAGGGAAGAGCGTCACAAGAAGGAGTCTGCTCTTGCCGATGCTAATGCGATTGTCGGCGAAAGACTACGGCGCTTAGAACCTATAACAGCAAAAGATTTGCAAGGGGTAGAAGAAATAAATGCACTTATATCAGATATACGAGGCAATGTTCGTGATCGCACTAGTGAAGGTGTAAGGAAGTTGAATCGTACTATAGCCAGGGAGCCCAAGGGTATTATTGTTAGCTGTGCCTATGATGGTACTCAGGAGGCCTACAAAGGTAAGCGGCTTTTTGCTCAGCTTAAGGGCTTAAGAATTGTTGACGACGCTGATTTCGGTATCATTCAGGCGGTCGTTGCAGGTAAGGACGGTGAAGTGGGACTGTTGCCAAGGCCAACAATTCTTAAGAATGATTATAGGCAAGCATCTGACGCGGAGGCTAAAAGCATTCGAGAGGCTCCTGCTCCAGCATAAGACTCTGAATATTATGGATTCTGTCCTGTTCTGTATTGATGCACAATACTTAACTTTTCAGTAATTAAGCATGTATAGTAGATATCAATGGATTCACAACAAGTAGTCACTAACGCCCAAACCAAGCTCAACCAAGCCGTTGAGCGCTTCAAAGATGCGCTCAAGACACTAAGGACGGGCCGTGCTAGCGCCAGTATGCTCGATGGCGTCACCGTCGAGGCTTACGGTACACCGATGCCACTGATTCAGGTAGCCACGATTACGGTTCCTGAGGCACAGCTGCTACAGATAACGCCTTTTGACCCTAGCAACTTAGAAGCGATCGCTAATGCGATTCGCAACAACCCCGCTCTTGGTCTTAATCCATCTGATGACGGTCGAGTAATTCGTGTGCCAATTCCGCCTCTAACAGAGGAGCGTCGCCGCGAACTATCCAAGCAAGTTGGCGAAAAACAAGAAGATTGCATGATCAGCATGCGCGGTGTTAGACACGAAGCCATCGATTTACTCAATGAAGCCAAGAAAGACAAAGACATTGGCGAAGATGATGCTAAGCGCCTAACAGCTCAGATCGAAGAAGCCATGACCAAGGCCAAGCTTGAAGTTGAAGGCATCGCCAAAGCTAAAGAACAAGAAATCCTAACCATCTAAAACCTCTAGGTGTGAGTGATGACTGTAGTGCCAATAGGTGCCCAGTCGTAGACCCATTTGGCTTGGTCGTCAGGTAAAGAGACGCAACCATGCGAGCTATTGATAGCGCCAAAGTAGCTCAAAGGACGCCAGTAGTTACCGTGCACTGCATAGCCACCTGGTAAGAAGTAGTTTACCCAGCGAACGTGGGGCTGGAAGTACTTAGTACCGTTAGGGTTGTAGCCGCGCATATCCTGGACCGCTAGTTTCTGATAAATCTTATACTGACCAATCGGGGTAGGTGTTTCTGGTGCGCCGGCACTAATCGGGAACTGCCTAGTAAGTTGGCCTTTATCGTAGGCCCACATTTGTTTAGTTGTGACATCAACTTCTAGCATTTTATCAAAAGCTGTAGGTGTTACCGCATTGAATGGCAAAGTTTCGAGTGGTAAGGTCATTTGCATGCCCTTAGCACCCAGAACATTCTTGCCAATCTCCCTAGCTAACTTATTGGTGTCGCCAAGCTTGGTTCCATTGTGGCCGGTAGCAATGACACGTGAGCTGCCATCAGGACGAGTCAACGTTACTTGATCTGTGGGCGCTTTCACGAATGGCGCGGCGGCCGAAGTCAAAGACTTGGCTATGACAGAGTCGTTGACATGAACATAAGTTACGCCCTTAGCCTTATCGTTGACTACTTGAAGCCAACTTTTGATAGTATCCGGAGCTACTGGCACTGTTTTGGTGCCGATTGTTAGATTAAGAGATTGGCCTGTCACTGCAACCAGAGTGCTAGCGAGTTTATCATTGGCAATAACTAAGTTGGGCCCATGTTGTGGGTTGGCAATACGAAGTGAAGTGCTGCCAGCAGAGGCAAACTCGATGTTGGCAGACAAGTATAGAGCCGAGACTTGAATTGCTGAGCTACCAACTAGCAAAAAGAGTAGTGCAAATGCTCCAAGACTATATCTATGAAACAGATCTGAGGAGTATCTAAAAGGAGAGCGATGCGTTGGTTCGGCTGCGTGTGTTTCAAAGTCGATTGGCGTATCGGCTAGTACGGGTTGCGCCAATGCAGCGGCTGGCCGCGGCATGGCAGCTGGCTTTACAGCCTGCATTTTTGGGCGCGGCAAGACAAAGTCGTTACCTACCATGATGTCCAACTCATTTTTAACTCTTTTATTTCACACTTTTGGGTTTTATCTGCCCTTATCAATAATTTTACACCACATAAGCGGTTTGTAAAGAGTTTTGGCTAGTGTTTGCTACAATGGATGTTAATGTCGATTGCTTTGTTGGTTATAGGGATAATTCTATTTGTCGGCCTCGTGGTTGTTCACGAGTTTGGGCATTTTATTGTTGCTCGCCGCAATGGGGTTGAAGTTGAAGAGTTTGGTATATTCTTCCCACCTAGACTGTATAAGCGCAAGATGAAAGCTGGCTGGGACTTTACTATCAATGCTCTGCCTCTAGGCGGCTTTGTCAGATTAAAGGGTGAACATGACAGCGATACGGAGAAGGGTACTTTTGGTGCGGCCAGTCTCTGGGTTAAGAGTAAAATTATGGCTGCCGGAGTCGCACTCAATCTATTAACGGCGCTAGTTATCTTTACTTTTATTGCTCTAGTGGGCATGCCAAAGTTGATCGACAATCAGTTTACTGTTCATAGCGACGAGCATCTTATTAGTCAGCAAGTTCTTGTAGGTTATGTTGAGCCCGGTTCGCCAGCCGATAAGGCCGGCTTTGAGTCGCGAGACGAGATAACTGGTATTCGTCAGCCTGGCTACAGCCCAGTTGGCATTGTTAATGCCAAGGAACTACCGAGCATTACTAAGCAATTTGCAGGCAAGACAGTCGATATCTTCTATGTACGCGATGGGCAAGAAAACTGGAAAACGCTAAAGTTGCTCGACACAAAAGCTGTTGAGGCTAGCAAAAAAACAGATAGCCCCAAGGGTTACCTAGGCATTTCACCAACCAACTTCAGCATGCATAGATATACGTGGTCGGCGCCAGTTGTGGCTGTGGGCTTTAGTGCTCAAGTGACGTCTTTGACGTTCCAAGGGCTGGGCCACGCCTTGGCAGGACTGGGAGGCTTGATTGCTGGAGGCGTCACAGGCAACAATGAGGCACGCCAGAACGGTCAGGCAAGTGCCACCGAGCAAGTAGCGGGTCCCGTAGGCATCTTTGTAATCCTCAAGGATGGCAGCCTGCTTGGATACCAGTTTGTACTTTTGATTATTGGAATTATCTCGCTGACGCTAGCAATAATGAACATCCTACCAATTCCAGCTCTTGATGGCGGACGCCTTTGGATTACTCTGGTGGCGCATGGCCTTAAGCGGCCATTGTCTCAAAAAAATGAAGAAATGATCAATATGATTGGGTTCTTGATACTAATCGGACTTATCGTGCTAATCACTTTTGTCGATGTCAAACGCTTCTTCTGAACCCGAGCCTAAAATGCCCACTAAGTCCAAGATTGATATTGTGCCATGGAAGGTGGCGGTCGGCCTTGTATTTGCCATTGTCACGTACTACGCCGCTCAGATAGTAGCCGGCACGCTGGTCTCCCTTTATGCCTTGTCTAAGCATTGGACAGATGAGCAGGCCACCGCTTGGTTGCATGACTCGGTTGTGCCACAGTTTGTTTACATCCTTATCACGGAAGCATTGATAGTCGGCGCAATCTATCTTTTCCTCAGAATGTATCGCTTGGGTTTTGGTGCTATTGGCCTTAAGCGGCCTAGGTTTGAAGACTTATTGTACGGATTGGCGGCGGTGCCTTTTTACTTCGTCCTATATCTGGTAACTGTCGGTTTGGTAAGTCATTTTGTACCAAGTCTTGATGTTAATCAGGCTCAAGAACTCGGCTTTAATAATGTTTATGGCACTTGGCCACTAGTACTGACCTTTATAAGTCTTGTGGTGCTGCCGCCCTTGGTGGAAGAGATAATGGTTCGCGGCTTCTTGTACAGCACGCTCAAGAAGGCCATGCCAGCTATTGGGGCTGTACTTGCTACGAGCGCTATATTTGCAGCTGCTCACTTACCAGAGGGCGGTGCAGCCGGTCCGCTGTATATCGCAGCGCTAGATACCTTTGTGCTGAGCCTTGTTCTTATATATCTCCGTGAGCGTACTGGCAGCCTGTGGGCTAGCATCACATTACATGCCATAAAAAACGGCATTGCCTTCGTGGCACTATTTGTATTACGCGTCGGTTGATGGTATTATAGTTTCATTGGTATCCTCGGTATTGCTGGGGATTTTTAATAAGAGGAATAGTAAGTGTCAGCAAACGGTAATTTATTGGTCGCAAAGTTTGGTACTGAGTCTAATGTAATAAGTGGACAGATTAGTAATGCCGGCTACCCAGATACTGAGGCCATTAATGGTTACTGCAAGCAGCTAAGCCAACTTAGTTCTCAATACGAATTGGCGGTTGTTATATCGGGGGCGGCAACAGTTGGCGCCAGCATTGTCGAAAGCTCCATGCAAGGTGCAGTCAGCAAGTACAGCCGGCGCTCGTTGGCAACCATAGGCAACCCAATGCTTTTTGCGGCATGGCAGCAGTCTTTTAATAATCACGGCAAAGTTGCCGGTCAAGTAATCGTATCTCACGCTGAAATGGAAGACAAAAAAGAAGGCCCTAAGCTGGTTGAAGCTTATGCTGACATGCGCGCCAGTGGCGTTATTCCTTTATTTAATGAAAACGACGTTCTAGAGACCCGCGAGATGGAAGAACTTGATAAAGGCGGCGATAACGATGGTTTAGCAGCGCATATTGCCACAAGACTAGGTGCCAATAGGCTGTTGCTGCTGACTGCCAGTGCAGATGGGTTTAAGGTTGATGACATAGTTCAGCAAACTGTCTGGTCTGCCGACATACCAGATTTGGCAAAGCACGATTACGGTGTCAGTAATGGCGGTAGTGGCGGAATCATACCAAAACTAGAGGCAGCTGCAACAGCAGTTATAGACAGCTCAGCAGGACTCAAAGCTTATATTGGCAATGCGGCCGCTAACTATGAGCAAATTCTTGCCGGACAGGTTGGCACTGAGGTGGTACAATAATGTGCAGTTAAGCGCACATTATGAGACTGTCTAATTTATTCACCAAAACAAGCAAGACCGTACCAGCCGACGAGACCTCCAAGAATGCCCAGCTATTAATTCAAGCAGGCTTCATCTACAAGGTTATGGCAGGCGTCTATGCCTACACGCCGCTCGGCCTAAGAGTAGTCGAGAACATTAAGCAAATCGTCCGCGAAGAGATGAATGTCATCAACGGTCAAGAACTTATTATGACCAATTTACAGAGGCCAGAGCCGTGGAAGACCACTGGTCGTTGGGATGATGAAGTCGTTGATATTTGGTTTAAGACAAGGCTCAAAGACGATTCTGAGCTGGGTCTTGCTTGGTCACACGAAGAGGCGATTATTGATATGATGAAGCACTTCGTCAGCAGCTACAAAGACCTACCAATTAGCGTTTACCAGTTCCAGACCAAGCTGCGCAATGAGCTTAGGGCCAAGAGTGGCATAATGCGTGGCCGAGAGTTTGTCATGAAGGATATGTATTCATTGAGCACTGATGCCGCTCAGCACGATGCCTATTATGATTCTGCCATCGAGGCCTACAAGCGAGTCTATGATCGATTGGGGCTAGGCGATGATACTTACGTTACTTTTGCTAGCGGCGGGGCGTTCACCCAGTTTAGTCACGAGTTCCAGACTATTTGTGAAGCGGGTGAGGATGTTATCTATCTGCACCGTGGCAAAAACATTGCCATCAACGAAGAAGTTCTTAATGATGAGAGTCTCGCCAAGCTTGGCATCCAGCGCGACGAGCTAGAAGAAGTCAAAAGCAGTGAAGTCGGCAATATCTTTAACTTTGGTACTGACAAGAGTGAGCAAATGGACTTTAGCTTCACTAACGAGAACGGCGAGAAGCAGTTTGTTCACCTTGGTTCGTACGGCATCGGCATCACTCGTATCATGGGTGTGATTGCTGAGAAGTTCAGCGACGACAAGGGTCTTGTTTGGCCCGAGGCGGTGGCGCCTGCAATCGTTTATTTGGCGAGACTTGGTGATTCACCAGAGGTCGTTAAGCAATCTGATGAGCTATATGAGCGTCTGGGCAAGGAAGGTGTCGAGGTTCTTTATGACGATCGAGACGTGCGTCCGGGGCAGAAGTTTGCTGATGCTGACCTGCTTGGCATACCTTACCGTGTGGTGATTAGTGACAAAACTGTGGCTGCAGACAAATTCGAGCTCAAACCCCGAATTTCCGACACTTCAAAACAGGTAGATATTGATGAGCTTCTAAGTTATAATGGTGGTCTGAACCGATATCTGAAAGCAAGGAGGGAAGACCGATGAAGAAGTTATTTCGATTGACCCAAGCGGGAGTAAACGAACTACAGGCCGAACTCGACGTGCTTATTGGCAAGCGTGCTGGTATAGCCGAGGCGATTAAGTATGCCCGTGAACTTGGTGACTTAAGTGAAAATGCCGAATACCAATCTGCTCGTGCCGAACAAGAGCGTCACGAAGCCCGTATTTCCGAGATTGAGAACATTTTACAGAGTGTAGAAATCATCAAAAAGCCACGTGGCGACAGCAAAGTCCAGCTTGGCTCAGTAGTGAAACTTAAGGGTGCGGGTGATAAGGCTAAAGAGTTCCAAGTTGTTGGAACTGTTGAGGCCGACCCACTTAATGGCAAGATTAGCGACGAATCACCAATCGGACAGGCCCTACTCGGCCAAAAAGTTGGCGAAACCATCGAAATTACCACCCCTAGTGACACTTCTGCTTACAAGATAGTCAGCATCAGCTAGGTCTCTCCAGCCATGGCAACACTCAAAGAACTGCGCGACGAGCGTCTTCGTAAGCTACAGGAGCTCAAAGAGCTCGGTATTGATAGTTATCCAGCCAAAGCTGAGCGAACACATAATCTAGAAGACATTTCTGCTAAGTTTGAAGAGCTCCAAGGTCAATCTGTAAAAGTTGTCGGACGTATTGTTAATATTCGCAAATTTGGCAAGATTGCCTTTGTTGTCTTGCGTGATCAGAGTGGGCAAGTGCAGCTGTTTTTGGGTCAGGATAAAGTCCAAGGACTTGATGCGAGCAAAGGTCTGATTGGCTTCGAGCAACTGCCCCTACTAGATGCAGGTGACTTTATTCAAGCTGACGGCATAGTGATTAAGACCCAGACCGGCGAAGTATCGGTAGAAGTTGCCGAGCTCAGGTTGCTAACCAAGTCACTGCGACCAATGCCGGTTGCACACGACGGCTTCACCAACAAAGAAGAGCGCCTAAGACGTCGTTACATCGATATGAATGTTAATCTCGACGTTCGCGATCGCTTTGTGCGCCGCAGCGAGTTTTGGCAGGCCACACGAGACTTCCTTAATAAGAACGACTTTGTTGAGATCAACATTCCAGTGCTCGAGCACAGTACAGGCGGGGCAGACGCGACACCTTTTGTGACTCACATGGACGCTCTTGATCAAGACTTCTACCTTCGTATTAGCCACGAATTACCTCTTAAAAGACTAATTGGTGCAGGCTACGAAAAGGTTTATGACATTGGCCCACGATTCCGTAACGAGAACTACTCTGACGAGCATTTACCAGAGCACGTCGCCATGGAATGGTACTGGGCATTCGCAGATTGGCGCGACGGTATGAAGTTCCAAACAGAGCTGTTTAAGTATGTTATCGAGCAATCATTCGGTACTTTGCAGTTCAAGCTTGGCGAGTTTGAGGTTGATCTTAGTAAGGATTGGGAAGAATGGGACTACGCCGAGACAATCCAGAAGCGTTACGGACTTGATCCATTCAATTGCTCCTTGGAAGATGTTAAGAAGGCTTTAGCCGATAACAAGCTAGAAGTTGAACAGACTGAGAACAAAGCCCGCGGCATCGACAAACTCTGGAAGAACATTCGCAAGGATGTCGCTGGACCTGTTTGGCTAGTCAATACGCCGACCTTCATCAGTCCGCTGTCTAAGGTCAATCCTGACCGTCCAGAGACTACGCAGCGCTTCCAAGCTGTGATTGCTGGTAGTGAGATAAGCAATGGCTTCTCCGAGCTTAATGACCCGATTGATCAGCTGCAACGGTTCACTGAGCAGCAAGCTATGCGTGACGCCGGTGACGATGAGGCTATGATGCTAGACATCGATTATGTAGAGATGCTCGAGTATGGCATGCCACCGGCATGCGGACTAGGCTTTAGCGAACGTGTCTTTTGGATTTTTGAAGGTGTTAGCGCCCGCGAAGGGGTTCCGTTCCCTCAGCTGAGGCATGAGATCGACGAAGGCACCAAAACAATTTATCCTGACATCAAGTTCGGTAAATAATGGTAGAAGTTAGCGAAGAAGAGTTCCAGCGCTTAATTGACGAGTCGCTGGGTGAGCTACCAAGCCAACAAGTCGACAACATCAAGAATGTCGCGATTCTGTACGAAGATCTTCCGACAGAGGAGCAGCGCACCAATACAAATCTACACCCCGACCAGACACTGCTGGGTCTATACGAGGGTATTCCACTTACAAAGCGTCAGGGTATGAGCACCACACTACCAGACAAGATCACTTTGTTCAGAATCCCTCTGCAGTATGGTGCAAACACGCCTGCCGAACTCAAGGAGAACATCAAACACACCTTATGGCATGAAATAGCCCACTATTATGGGCTAGATCACGACCGAATTCACGAACTAGAGTAGACTACTTAGCTACTTTTTTGCTAGCAGCCTTGGCGCTGTAGCTGGCACGAATCTGGAACAATAGGTACAGGCCGATAGCGGTACCAATGACTGATCCTATGAAGTTACTAGGTCCACCGTAAGCGGTAAACATAATTACCAGACCATATGCGATGTTGAGTAGGCTGGCGTAGAACAATAGGTCCCAACCAGACTTCTTTCGGTCACGTGTTGGTGCAAAAGCGGCTAGATAGATTAGCCCCTCTACTACAAGCACGCCAACACTTAGCCAAATACCAACACTTAGTCGAGTGCCACTAGCTACGGCCGCACCACCATAAGCTGCGCTTAGGCTGTTGGCTAGGTCGATGTAGCCATTTGCAACATGCGCCCAGTTCCAGATGGCGTAAGCTGACCAAAGGCTCAGCACACCAATTATTAGACTTAGCCACGGCAGGTACTCTACCAAGAATTTTTTACCACCTTCAGGTAGTGCGGGTGCCTTTTTGACAAATATCTCGTCCAAAGACTTCTCTAATGATGTTACAGCGCTCATAGTCACTCCTTTAGTTCCATATTAACTTTATAAGCCTAATGTATGCCTATTGGGTAAAGTTTGCAACAAATTATGCACAGCTTGTTTTAAGAATTGGGACAAATGCTCAAATTTCGTATACTAGAATGACATGCTTAAAAAAGATAATTATCAAAAACACCGCAGTTTGTGGGACAGAACATGGCGTGACAGTAACGGTCATGTTGTTATTTGGCAGATGCCCAACAAATGGCTGCTTGGCTGGGCTGGTCTAACAGTCCTATCGCTATTATTTAGTGGTATAACAGCCGATGTTTTCTCATGGGCTGGGTCGATCTCGTTGATCATCTGGTCACTTCTAGAAATATTCAAAGGAGCGAACTATTTTAGGCATGCGCTAGGGTTATTGATCTTTGTCTTTGCGGTCGCATCAATAGCAAAAAGTCTTTAGCAACGGATTATAAGTTAAACTAATAGGGTCATGGCAGTAATTATTTTTGATATGGACGGCACGATAGCCGATAGCTTTGACTATGTGCTTGGATTTTTGATCAAACAGGGTGGATTGCTGCCGCTTGCCGACAAAGATAAGAGCAAGCTGCGCAACTTATCAATGATTGGGATGGCTCGTCGCTTGGGCTTTCGTCGTTGGCAGATGCTATATCTATTCATAAAAGGTCGGCGCCTAATGAGCCGATCTATTGAGAACGTACAGCCTTTTAGTGGCCTAACAGAGATAATTCGCAAATTGCACGCCGAAGGGCACGAGCTATTCATTATAAGTAGCAATAGTTCACGTAACGTTAATCATTTCTTGCGCCACTACGATTTAAGCCAGTATTTTATAAAAGTTTATGGCGGTGTGGGCTGGTTTGGTAAGGCGCCAGCTTTGCGCAGGTTACTCAAAGAGCAGAATCTTGACATAAAACAGTCCGTCTACATAGGTGACGAACTACGAGATGTTGAGGCGGCTCAGTCTGTTGGAATGCGGGTCGTGGCTGTTAGCTGGGGCTTCGCTAGTCGAAGTAATCTGGTAGATCTGAAGCCTACAGCAATCGCCGACACCCCTGATGAGTTGATGAAGATATTAGAAGAGATTTAATAATCAGTTAATAAGTGCTTGCTATACTGTAGGCATATGGCATACACGAGACAGAGTTCAGCGCCCTACAGCAAAGGGCAAGCGACAGCTTTCAAAGTCAGTCGCTCCAAGATCGAACTATTTATGCAGTGCCCACGCTGTTTCTGGCTAGACACACGCCTTAAGATTAGGCGTCCGAGCGGTCCACCGTTCAACATCAACAAAACAATCGATGAACTGTACAAAAAAGAATTTGATATGCACCGTGCAGCCGGCACACCGCATCCAATAATGGTCGACAATCAGCTCAACACCATACCTTATCAGCATAAAGATCTTGATAAATGGCGCTACAACTTTACGGGTGTGGCCACTGTCCACGAGTCAACCAATCTGCACGTTTTTGGCGCCTTAGACGACGTCTGGGTTAATGAGGATGGCGAGCTGATAGTTGTCGACTACAAAGCCACATCCAAAAAGTCAGAAATTAACATCGACTCCGATTGGCAGATTAGTTACAAACGCCAGATGGAAGTCTATCAATGGCTTTTGCGCCAGAACGGCTTTGTCGTCAGCGATACCGGCTATTTTGTCTATACAAACGCTCGTGTGGATGTTGACGCTTTTGGTGACAGGCTGGAGTTTATCACTAAGCTTATCCCGTACACTGGCAATGATGCATGGGTCGAACCCACTCTAGCCAAAATGAAGGCCTGCATGGATAACGACACAATGCCACCGGTAGGTCAGGCAGCCATGGGCGGACCATGTGACTTCTGTACTTATGCTCGTTCTCGCACAGAACTTACGCTCAAATCCCTTAAGAAGTAACTAGACAAAGATACGCTATAATAACCGTATGTTAGATATTCAGTTCATTCGTGACAATGCCGATCTCGTGCAAGAGAAGTCCAAGCAAAAGGGCTATGAAGTCGATATTCAGCAACTTTTGGGCTTTGATAAAGAGCGCCGTGAACTGATTGGCAAAGTCGAAGAATTAAGACAACAACGCAACGAACTCACTGCCCAGACCAAAGGCGTAAAACCAAGTGACGAACAGATAGCAAAAGGTCGAGAACTGCGTGATAAAGTAACTGACTTTGAGCACAAACTAGCCGCAATCGAGAAAGAATACGAAGTCCTTCTCAAGACCGTGCCTAATATGTCCCTTAGTGATGTGCCAATCGGTAAAAGTGAAGACGAAAACCAAGAGGTAAAAAAACAAGGCGAGCCAACCAAGTTTGATTTTGAGCCCAAGAGTCACGCCGAAATTGCCGAAGCCAAAGGCTGGATAGACAAAGAGCGTGCCGCCAAAGTTGCTGGGTCAAGATTCGCTTACCTCAAGGGTGATTTGGTGAAGCTTCAATTTGCGATTATCCAGTTCACGATTGATAAGCTTACTGATACCGAGTTTCTTGATGCAATTATCAAAGAGAACAACCTTCAAGTCAGCAACAAACCATTTACGCCGGTATTGCCACCGTACATGATACGGACCGAAGTCTATGACGCCATGGATCGTTTGGAGCCACGCGAGGATCGTTACAAGCTAGATCAAGACGATGTGTGGTTGCAGGGAAGCGCCGAGCACGTTCTTGGTAGTATGCATATGCGCGAAGGCATTGATGATAAGGACCTGCCGGTTAGATACCTTGGTTATGCCACCAGCTTCCGCCGAGAAGCAGGTAGTTACGGCAAAGACACCGAAGGCATTTTTAGAATGCACCAGTTCGATAAACTCGAAATGGAGAGCATAACAGATGAAAATACCGGACTCGATGAGCACAAACTACTCGTAGCTATTCAAGAAAAGTTAATGCAAGAGCTGAAAATTCCATACAGACTGCTTGAGAAATGTACGGCCGATATTGGCAAGCCAAATGCCAAGGGCATGGACATAGACGCATGGCTACCGGGGCAGAACCAATACCGCGAGACGCACACCGCCGATTACATGACCGACTATCAGTCAAGGCGAATGAACTTGCTATACAGCAAAGGACTGGCTCACACTAATGACGCCACTGCCTTTGCGCTAGGGCGAACCATGATCGCGATTATCGAGAACTACCAAACCGCCGAAGGCAACGTCAATGTGCCAGAGGTTCTGCAAGCCTACATCGGCGGCAAGACTCAAATCTAGTCGCGTGACAACCGAGAGTATAATAGTAAGTAGGAGGGCCTAAATGATACAAAAATTCGAAATTAATGGTGTTCACACCGTAGTCGACGATAAGCTAAGGAGTTACGTTAACAAGAAAATCGGCGGCCTAGATAAGTACATGTCCAAGCACAACCGCGAAAGTGCCCATGCAGAAGTTCATCTCAAAGAGGGAAAGATCAAAAAAACTAATAATCACTGCACCTGTGAAGTCACGCTATATCTTCCACACCAGACAATCGTTATTAAAGAGAGTGCGCTCAACATGTATGCCGCTGTAGACATCGTAGAGGCCAAACTCAAGCAACAAATACAAAAATACAAAGACCTGCACGGCAATGGCAAGACCCAACGACATATCTTTGCCCGCTTTCGCCGACAATCTACAAAATAATGGTCGCTTTTGGCAACTAAAACAGCTATAATTTAAGTTATAAATCGCTAGAGAATACGTAACTGGGAGAGAAGGGGAATCGAAGAGGGCTAATGAATATTGTCTTTAAGAAAATTCTAGGTGATCCACAGGCTAAGACCGTCAAGCGTCTGCGCAAACGCGTCAAAACGATTAACGCCCTAGGCGACAAATACAAAAAAATGACCGATAAGCAGCTTAAAGAGCAGACCGAAGTCCTTAAAAAGCGCCTCAAAAAAGAGAGTTTAGACCAGATCTTGCCAGATGCTTTTGCAGTTGTTCGTGAGGCAGCCACACGTACGCTCGGCCAAAGACACTTCGATGTACAGTTGATTGGCGGCATGGTTCTGCACGAAGGCAACGTCGCCGAGATGAAAACCGGAGAGGGTAAGACGTTGGTGGCCACAGCGCCGCTTTATCTAAACGCCCTAACTGGCAAGGGCGCCCACGTCGTTACAGTTAACGACTACCTCGCTCAGCGTGACGCTGGTTGGATGGCTCAAGTTTATAACTTCTTAGGCCTCACTACTGGCGTAATTGTTGGCGATCAAAGCTACGTCTACGATCCCAAGTACATCAACGACGAGCACGAAGATGAGCGTTTCCACCACCTTAGGCCATCGACTCGACAAGATGCTTACGCCGCTGATGTTACATACGGAACTAACAACGAATATGGTTTTGACTACTTGCGCGACAACATGGTTCGAGAAGAGGATCAGCTGCGTCAGCGCGATCTACACTATGCGATTGTTGACGAAGTTGACTCAATTCTCGTCGATGAGGCGAGGACGCCGCTAATTATTAGCGCACCAAGTGTGACTAGTGGTAACGCCTACGCTCAGTTCAGCAAGGTCGTAAGACAATTGGTCAAAGAAAAGCATTTTGAGACCGACGAAAAGCGCAAAACAGTGACACTTAACGATGCTGGTGTCGAGAAAGTACAAAAAATCCTTGGCATTGATAACTTATACGGCTCTGACAACATCAGGACCATATATCACTTGCAACAAGCTCTAAGAGCCCACGCACTATTCACCAGAGATAAAGACTACGTTGTGACACATGACGGCGAAGTTGTGATTGTCGATGAGTTTACCGGACGTTTGCTGGCTGGCCGTCGCTACAACGAAGGTTTGCACCAAGCCATCGAGGCTAAGGAAGGCGTTGAGGTCCAGCAGGAGAGCATGACTCTGGCTACGATTTCGTTCCAGAACTACTTCCGTTTGTACGAAAAGCTTGGCGGTATGACAGGTACGGCTCTAACCGAAGCTGAAGAGTTTCACCAGATCTACAAGCTTGATGTCGTCGAGATTCCGTCCAACAAAACCATTGCTCGTAACGACAAAACTGACAGAATTTATCGCACCGAAAAGGGTAAGTTTAAAGCTATTGTTCGCGAAGTAAAAACTCTTCACACCAAGGGTCAACCTGTTCTGATCGGTACCGTTTCTATCGAGAAGAACGAAGCTCTAGGCTCAATGCTAACCAAGGCGGGTGTGCCACACCAAGTCCTTAACGCCAAGAACAACGAACGTGAGGCCAAGATCGTTGCCCAAGCTGGCGAGCAGGGCGCCGTGACTCTAGCTACTAACATTGCGGGTCGTGGTACGGACATCGTCCTGGGCGAAGGTGTCAAAGACCTAGGTGGACTATTTGTGCTTGGCTCAGAGCGTCACGAATCACGTCGCACCGACAACCAGTTGCGTGGTCGTGCCGGACGCCAGGGCGACCCGGGTATAACCCAATTCTTTGTTAGCACCGAGGATGATCTAATGCGGATCTTCGGCGGCGACAAAATCGCTAGGATTATGGGTCGTCTCAAAGTTGACGACGATACACCGATCGAGAACCGCTTAATTAGTCGTTCTCTAGAGGGTGCCCAGAAGAAGGTCGAAGGCTTCCACTTTGATCAGCGTAAGAGTGTTGTCCAGTACGATGATGTTATGAACCGTCACCGTAAGGCGGTCTACGCCATGCGCCGCGAAATCCTTCGCTCCGAGAACATTAGTAAGCGTATCAAGATAATGATCGATGAGATTGCCCACGATTTGGCAACTTCGTCACTAGTTACTACCGACAAGTTTGAGGATGCACTACGGGAGGTCTTCCCATTTGAGGAAGCAACTCTAGATCGTTTGTTTGACTCCGATGCTACCAAGTTCGAGAAGGTTCTTAAGACTGAGGCTTCTGAGCTTTATGCTGCTCGCGAGACAGCCTTCACCGAAGACATCATGCACAAAGTTGAACGCGATATTTACTTGCAAGTACTCGACAACCTATGGATGCAGCACCTTGAGAACATGGATCACTTGCGAGAGGGAATTCACTGGATGAGTGTTGGCCAGCAAGATCCGTTGGTCGAGTACCGTCGCCGCGGACAGTTATTGTTTGATGGCTTGCAGAGTAGCTTGCGTCACGATGTTATTAGGGCCATCTTCCATGCTCAGCCAATCACTCAAGAAGAGCTAGACCGAGCTACTGAGACTGAGCTAACGTTAGCAGCCCGTGGTTCTGTCAGCAATGCAGCCCAGATTACTACTACGTCTGAGACCGAGTTTGAGGCTAAGGACTTTACCGACAAGCAGACGGCATTGGCAACCCAAAAGCAGCAGACTACCAAGCGCAAGAAGGCTCGCAAAATCGAGCGCAAACGCAAAACGGCAGCCAAGAAGCGACGAAAGAAATAGCGTCCTATATGCGGCACACTGTAACAGAAGTTAGCCTCAAAAATGGCGTTCAAGGTCTATTGATTAATGTGCCTGATGCTTCAGTCATGACGATTGATATCAACTTTCGCGCTGGCGAATACTTAGTAGCACCAGACAAATGGGAAGTTCCTCATCTGATGGAACACGTTTTGCTGGGTGCTAACGAGCTTATTCCTAAGGCTCGTGACTTTCAGTCCGAGCTAGAGAAGAACGGCGCTTACAGCAATGCTACAACTGGTGTCTACGACATCAATTACGAGGCCGAATGTGCTGACTTTGAGTGGGATCGTGTTCTTGGGCTACTGCTGGCTGCAATAACTAAGCCGTTGTTCCTAGAAGAAGAGTTCCGCGCTGAGTTCGGTAATGTACAAGAGGAGATGAAAGCTCGCAGCAACAATCATTTCCGCCGTTTGAGCCTAGAAATGCGCAAAGCCTTGGGCCTAATCGCCAAAACTGACATCGAACGACTAGAGCTTATGAATAACGTAACTGTAGATGATGTTCGTGATCACTATAAGCGAACACATCACGCGCCAAACATGCGTTTTGTGATTGCTGGTAATTTTGCTGGTGGTCGCCGCAAGCTGATTACCAATTTGCTTGAGAATATTGATCTACCATCAGAAGGCGAGCGCTTTGAGCTTCCAAGCGAGCAGGCCAAGAGCCTAATCAAGCCTGTTTACGCACTCAACGACACCGTCGAGAACCTCTACTTTTATATAGACACTTTCACCAAGCGTCGTCTAGAAGATCCTGAGACTGACGCCCTTAATCTTGTTAATACCATGCTGACAGAAACTCTCTACTCAAAGATACTAGGCACCGCCCGCGAGCGAGGACTAGTCTATGGCATGAACTCCGGTGTCAGTCAGACTCACGATGCTAGCAACTGGTGGTTTGGCGCTCAAGTATCAGACAAGAATGCCAAACCTTTGCTGCACATCGTCGAACAAGAACTGGTCAAAGTTCTGAGCGGAGACATCTCAGAAGATGAGATAGAATCTACCAAGCAGTACGCCCTAGGCCGCTTTCAACGGGGTGCTCAAACGGTAGGCGGCACGGCAGCCGGCTACGCCAGCAGATACTTCTTTGACGGTGTAATTGATGATTACTATCACATACCGCAGCGCATCAAAGCCGTCACCAAGCAACAGATCATCGATGTTTCCAAGGCAATGTTCGCCGACAATGTCTGGGGCTTTGGTGTACTCGGTAACTGCGGCCCAGAGTTTGCCGTTGAGCTACAAGACCAACTTAAACCGCTATGGAGTAAGCCTCTAGCACCCAAAGGGGAAGGTCATGGACGAACAGCGTAAGCAGGCTGCCGACCTCAAGCTTCAGATCAATGCCGCCCTACAACAGCTAAAGATAGAAGAGATAAACGCACAGTTACAAAGCTTGCAGCAGACCAGTCAGCAAGCGCACTTTTGGGACGACTCGTCAAAGGCGCAGGACGTCATGAAGCAAATTGCCAAGCTCGAAACGCGCGCAACGCCATGGCTAACGCTACAAAAAAACATCACAGAAGTTGACGACATGCTAAATCTAAATGACGATACGCTAGCAGGTGAATTAACTCAGCAATTGCAGCAGGCTGAGGACACTTTTGTGGCATTAAAAGAGGATTTAAAGTTCAACGGACCTTATGATGACTATGACGCAATCGTTAGTATTTATGCTGGCGCAGGCGGCACTGACGCACAGGACTGGACACAAATGTTACTCAGAATGTATTCACGCTATTTTGAAAATAACAGATGGACAGTAACGACTGTTGACGAATCGGCTGGTGACGAGGCTGGGATCAAGAGTATTACTATGGAGGTTGAGGGGCCGTTTGTTTACGGCAAACTCAAAAGCGAACACGGCGTTCACAGACTAGTTCGGCTTAGTCCTTTCAACTCAGACAATCTTCGCCAGACTAGCTTCGCAAAGGTCGAGGTAATGCCCAAGATTGATAAGCCAGACGACCTTATAATCGACGACAAAGATCTCAAAATCGATGTCTACAGAAGCGGTGGCAAGGGCGGCCAATCAGTCAACACGACCGACTCGGCCGTAAGGGTAACGCACTTACCAACTGGCCTGACTGTAGCCATTCAGAACGAGCGCAGCCAACTCCAAAACAAAGAAACAGCCATGACAATCCTAAGATCACGACTGGCCCAATTACAGATAGAGCAGCACAAAGATAAGCTAGAAGAACTCAAAGGCCCCAACCAGTCGGCTGAGTGGGGCAATCAGATACGCAGCTACGTCCTGCACCCCTATAAGCAGGTCAAAGACCTTCGCAGCAAATACGAGACTAGCGATCCAGACAATGTATTAGACGGCAACCTAGACGCTCTGATAAATGCCTATCTAGAACACACGCTGAACGCCTAAGTGCTATAATAGTTCTAATGATTCTGCTAGATAGGGTAACCAAAACATATAATAAAGACCTAGGCTCAGCCCTTGATCGAATTACTTTGCATGTCGAACCCAAAGAATTCGTAATTGTTATTGGTCAAAGTGGCGCTGGCAAAACCACCTTACTTAAGCTTCTGACAAGAGAAGAACGCCCAACAAGCGGCAAAATTATCATCGGTGGCATTGATTACGACAAGCTCAAGGACAAAGATATTCCAATGCTACGGCGTAAGATTGGCGTCGTCTTTCAAGACTTCAAGCTGCTGCCCAACCGCAACGTTTTTGAGAATGTCGCCTACGCCCTAGAAATAGTTGGAATCAGTAACCGCGAGATCAAACATACTGTGCCAAAAGTTCTGGATATTGTTAATCTCAAGGGCAAAGAAAAGCGCATGCCTCGCGAGCTAAGTGGTGGCGAACGCCAACGTGTTGCAATCGCACGCGCCATTGTCAGACAGCCTAGAATCCTAATTGCCGATGAGCCAACTGGCAACCTAGACCCCAAGCACGCATGGGATGTTATTAAGGTTTTGGAGAAGATTAACAGATACGGAACAACCGTTTTGCTAACAACCCACAACCAAGAAATCGTTAACAAGCTAAAGCGACGAGTTGTTACGATCAATGGCGGAAAGATAAGTAGCGACCGCGCTAACGCGGGATATAAGGTCTAGTAATGCAGCGACGACTCATTACGCTATGGCGCATCGTTCACACTGGTATAGTCAACTTTATGCGCAGCTTCAGTCTAGCCGTGGCCGCTATGGCCGTCATGGCCGTGACGTTGACCATAGTATTATTCTCAGTCATTGCTAACGCGACTTTCGCTAACACAATTAGTGACATCACAAGCAAGATTACTGTTTCTGCCTACCTTAAGGACGAGACAACCGAAGCTCAAGCCAAAAAATTAGTACAACAACTCGAGAAGCTACCAACAGTTACCAAGGTAGTTTATCTAGACAAGGACGCTGCCACTCAAGCATATATTCGCCAGAATCAAGAGAACAGGGAGCTAGTAGCTGCAGTTACTCAAGCCGACAACCCAATCCCGCCAACTATCCAGATTTCGCCACAAGACCTTAATCAGGTTAAGGCAATAAAAGACTTTTTGACCATGCCAGAGAATAAGGCATTGCAAACAACTGATTCGCCGTCTTATAACGACAAGCGTAAGGAGGCAATCGACAACATTGCTCATGCCACCAACGTACTTCGCAAACTCGGTGTAATAAGCGTGGCGGTCTTTGCACTAACCTGTATATTGACCATCTTTAACACCATCCAGATGGCCATCTTCAATAGGCGAGACGAAATCCAAATTATGCGTTTGTTGGGCGCTAGTACGAGCTACATCAGGGGTCCTTTCATTGTCGAGAGCGCTATATATGGCTTATTGTCGGCCGTGTTCTCGATACTGATAGTTAATTCGGCATTTTTGGCCTCTAGCACGGCGCTACAGGCGAGCAGCCTAGGCCTGTTAGATATCAATTATGCCAACGAATTCTTTGACGAACATTTCTTGCAACTTTTGCTGTTCCAAATCGCTACTGGTATAATCATAGGTACCGTATCTTCTGTTATAGCGACCGCACGGTATCTCAAATTCAAGACAAAGTAAGAATCTAAAAGTCAAAAATCAGCTTAAGGGTGAGGGGGCTTGATGCGATGTGTTACAATATATTCAGCGCATAAAAATACAAAAACAATGCCAAAAAATACAAAAAAGTTTAAACAGATATTCAAAGCACGCGCCTTCGTAGCGACCTTGCTAATAGTGTTTGTTGCAAGTGGTGCAGTGGCAGTTCAGGCTGATGAGTTTGATGTTCAGATCAACGCCTTGCAACAACAGAACAACGCTGTTCGTGGCACCTTGAGCGGCCTAACCGCAGAAGCCAGCAGCTACCAGCAAGTTATTAACCAGTTACAGGCACAGATTAATGATATTCAGGGTAAAATTGCTGCTAACGAAGCACAGCAGGCCGCCTTACAGGCCAAAATAGCAGATGCTAAAGCCAAAATCGCACTCCAAAAGAAGTATCTAGGCCAAGACATAAAGGCAATGTACATCGACGGTCAGCTGACGACGATTGAGGAGCTAGCAACTAGCAAGAATCTTAGCGAATATGTCGACAAGCAAGAGTATCGTGTGGCAGTTCAGAAGAAGCTAGATGGCATGATCAAGCAGATAGCTGTTTTGCAAGCCCAGCTGCAGAAGGAAAAAGCCGAGCTAGACAATCTAGTAGACTCGCAGAAGCAACAAAATGACCAACTTGGCAGCGCCCAGTCTCAGCAACAGAATCTTTTGTCGTATAACGAGGGCCAACAAGCGGCCTTCAATAGCCAGATTAATTCCAACTCTAGCAAGATCGGCGAGCTGCGCCGACAACAGGCTATTCTTAACGCTCGCTACAATGTTGGTAGCTTCAAAGGCGACCCAGGTAACGGCGGCTACCCCAATGTTTGGGCCTATGCACCTCAAGACAGCTTGATTGATAGTTGGGGAATGTACAACCGCGAATGCGTTAGCTACACAGCCTTTAAGGTCCACCAAGACTACCTAGCCGGCCGCAACAGTCGTGACATGCCTTACTGGGGCGGAATCGGCAATGCAAACCAGTGGGACGACAACGCTAGGGCCTCAGGCATACCTGTTGACACCAACCCAACCCCAGGCTCAATCGCTGTTAGCAACGCCGGTACCTATGGCCACGTCATGTACGTTCAAGCTGTTAATGGTAATCAAATCTACATTCAGCAGTACAATGCACAGCTCAATGGGCAATATTCTGAAGGTTGGCGCTACACTACTGGCCTAGTCTTCATTCACTTCTAGCCCAACCTGTAGGGCGATGTCAAACATGCTTTTTCCTCTGGCACAAAACGGCCGACGGAAAAACATATTTGAATCGCCGAGCAAGCTTAAGCAAGAATGCTATAATAGCTAGCAATGAACTTGAGACCAAGAGTGAACGGGCGGAAGATTCTGCGTAGTCTAGTGAATATCTTTATATTGCTAGCTATTTTTATGATAGGTGTAAATGTTGGCAATGGCAGATTAGAATGGAGCCGCAACAAGCCAGTCTCAGGTGATCTGCCAGCCCAGCTTAACTTCGGTGGTGTTGATGACGTCTACCAAGCCCTAAAGGCCAATTATGACGGCAAACTAACTCAGTCCCAGCTCGAAGACGGCATGAAGCACGGCTTGGCAGCGTCAACCAAGGATCCCTACACAGTATTCTTCACAGCTAAAGAGGCTAAGGAGTTCAATGATCAGCTAAACAACTCGTTTAGTGGTATCGGCGCGCAACTAGGCAAGGATAAGGACAGTAACTTAGAAGTTATCGCACCAATTGACGGTCTGCCAGCTGACAAAGCCGGCATTAAGGCCAAGGACATCATAGTCTCAATCAATGGCACTACCACCAGCGGTATGTCAGTTGATGACGCCGTAAATCGGATTCGTGGCCCCAAAGGCACCAAAGTTAAGCTTCAAGTTGTTCGCAACCGTGCCGAAACGCTAGACTTTACGATCACTAGACAAGATATTAACTTACCGAGCGTTAAGACAAAGACTCTAGACGGCAATATCGGTTATATTCAGATCACTAGTTTCTCTAATGACACCACAGAGTCCGTCCAGAAGGCTGCCCAAAACTTTAAGAAGCAGAACGTCAAAGGCATTGTCCTCGACATGAGAGACAACCCAGGTGGCTTATTAGATGCGTCAATTCGTGTTTCTAGCCTATGGTTGCCGCAGGGAACTAAGATTCTAGACGAAAAGCAGGGTGGAACAGTCATCGATAGCAGTTCATCGATAGGCGGTGACGTCCTGAACGGAATCCCAACCGTAGTATTGATAAACTCTGGAAGCGCCTCGGCTAGTGAGATCACCGCTGGTGCCCTAAGAGATAACAAGGCCGCCTACATAATCGGCGAAAAGAGTTACGGCAAGGGTGTCGTTCAACAGCTAATTAACTTCGGTGACGGCAGCCAACTTAAGGTCACGGTTGCCAGCTGGTACCGACCCAACGGCCAGAACATCAACCACCTTGGCATTACACCCGACAAAGTAATCAAGATCACTGAGGCCGAGGCCAAAGCCGGCACCGATACTCAATTGCAAGCCGCACAGGCCTACCTCAACAAGTAGCTAAACCCGATCGTGCAGAACTTCTCGGACAAGGCGCTCAGCTTCGCTTTTGGGTCTGCGACTTTCTTTATCTCTAGCGCGCAGAGCAGCTACACCTTCGGAGATATCTGCCTTGAGTTTGGGATCTTCTACGAATTGATCGAGTAAAGCTAACTGTCTACTCCATGAAGTGTGTTTATCGGTACTACCAATCTTGATTACCCACTCTACAAATTCATGGTCAATTGTATCGAGCTTGACGTCCAGATCGCCTCTATAGTCATATTGCATAAACTGGCGGGCGTTTACTCCCATATGATGTGATATACCGCCGGCCAAGGATTCCTTATCCAGCTTGTGTGACAAAGCAAACAACCTGAAAGCAGATTGAAGGTCGGCCTGTTCCTTAGCTTGATTGGATATTCTGTTGAGAATTCCTTGTTTGTCATCCTCTGGCTTGTAATCTGTAAACTTAGCTTTCACGGCAGCCATATTGAATGCAATGGTGTAGGCACGCTCGCCAGCCTCAAGATCAAATTTAACAAGCCTATATGCGGCCATCGACAGGCTTGAAGGGGCATTGCGCAGATTGTATTTATCTTTACTGGTGTCGAAGAAGCTTTTCTTTGTTGAGCCAACGATTTTGGCCTCTTCGTGTGCTGCCTCAAAGACATCCAGAACAGAGTCTACTAAACGTGATCGTTGTGATGAATCTCCATCCTCAGCAATCTTATAATCGTCGTCAATAGTTTGGGCTAGGTAGGATCCGATAGATGTTAGCTTAGTAGCTTTTCGAGCAGGCAGAATTTTATCTTTTTTGGCAACGCCTTCATCGTTATATGAGCTAATGATATCTTTGATTTTAGTTACCACTAAGTCAATAAGTTCTTTTTCAAGCAATGGATTTGCTTCGCTGACCTTGGCTGCGGACCTAGCAATAGAGAGTACGACGTCAAGCATTGGGCCTTTATGTGACTCTGATAGATCAATAGGGGCATTGCTTGCGGCCTCGGTGGCGGCTTCATAAAGTTGAATTGTCCGTACTGCGGTCGCAGATTGCATGATTTCGACATCTTTAATAGGGTCAATGCTGCCCAAGCTCTCGACACTTTTAGCAGACTCCTCGGCTACCTGAGCTATCACGTAGGCTCGATCACCGACATTTTCTATCTTACGTGCCGATTCAGCCGCTTTGTTTACAATGACGAATACCTGACTGGCCGTGCTGGCTGTTTTCTCTCTTGTCTTATTCAGCGACGCAGCTATATCAATATAGGCGCGAGCTCTGTCTTCAGGATCTCCGATCATCTCGGCAAATCTACTAGCTTGGTTCGAAAGCTCAATGACAGTACTGGCAGAAACATCATGACCATAAACTGAACTGCGTGCTGATCCGGCAATTGCGTTCACAGCCTTTGAACCCAAAGAGGCGCTAATAAAATCAATGCCAGTTCTTTCCAGCGCACCTTTTACAGACTCTAAAACTTGAACAGTCGAATCTATTCCGTGGGCAGCCGTCATGTTGGCCAACATTACATCCGAGCGGCTACCAAGTATGGAGCCTATCTCTCTTTCAACTTGATCCGGCCCTAATTCATCTATAAAAGTTGTTAGATTCTCGACTCCACTCGCTTGTTCCGTAGCCATCGTCATGTCCTCTCAAGTAACCCCTGACTAATAATTTATATTATATCATATTTGTCAAACAATTGCTGTTAAGATTTAGATCGAGAGATGGTCTTGGGCTGGGTGAGTTCACGTAGTCCGTGCACGCCGTGCTCGCGGCCCATACCAGAGCTCTTGTTACCGCCAAACGGGTTTTGGGGCAGCCAACGGCTACCTTCGTTGATCTCTACCGTACCGGCGTCTATACGAGATGCTACGCGCTCGGCACGTTCAAGGTCGGCTGAAATAACGCGGGCACCTAAGCCATAGACTGTATCGTTGGCTAGCCGTACGGCTTCTTCCTCTGTCTTGAAGGTTGAGACTGGCAAAATTGGAGCAAAAGTTTCCTCATGCCAGACTTTCATATCTCGAGTCACACCAGCAAGTACCACCTGAGGGAAGTATGCACCCGATAAATCTTCCGGAACATCCTTCTTGGCCCATATCTTTGCACCTTTTGATAGGGCGTCATCGAGCTGACCTTGGGCTATCGCAGCTTGCTTGGCAGAGACAAGGCTGCCTGTCTCTGTGCCTTCTGCGAAGGGGTCGCCGATAACACGATCTTCTACTAGTCTTTTAAGTTCGGCTGTCACTGGTTTAGCGATTTGTTCATGTATAAAAGCACGCTTTGTGGCTGTACAAACTTGTCCATTATTCTGGAAGCGCTCATTAAAGATTCGCTGGGCAGCCTTAATAGCGTCGGCATCTTCAAAAACCAATGTAGGGTTAGATCCACCCATCTCCAGAGTGGCAGGGATGAACTGTTCCGCAGCAGTTTTGTATAATGTTTTGCCGGTAGCCGAGCTGCCAGTAAACCAAAGCAGATCAATGCCCGCTTGTTCGCTCAGGTCTTTACCAACTTTTCCATCACCATAGACTTCGCCAAACACGCCCTCCGGTAGGTCATGACTAAGCATGATTGACTCAAACGCTTTACCAACCATAGGATTTTCTTCAGAAGTCTTCAGTACTACCGGATTGCCGGCAACTAGGTTAGGGAAGGTGCCCCAAACGGCCATTCCAAACGGAAAGTTCCACGGTGTAATAACGGCAGCAACACCTTTGGGCTCGTAGGCTACTCGGTGCAGAGAGTTGTTGTCCTCGTGAGTTACCTCATCCGCCAAGGCCTTAGGCGCATTCTCAAATAGCCATGTAATATCTTCGGCATAACTGAGTACTTCTCCATAACTATTATTTATTGGTTTGCCGGTCTCCAAGCTTATAATCTTGGCTATATCATCTGCCTGCGCGATAAACTCGTCACGAATAGGTTCAAGCAGTTTAATTCGCCCCTCAACACCGAGTTCTTTCCAAGGAGTCTTTGCGGCATTAGCTTGCTCAACCTTATAGCTAACTTCGGCCGGAGTAGATACCTCTACTTGCCCAATTACCGCATAGCCATGGGCTGGAGCAGTGGACTCAATAAACTCACTCATATCTTGTAATTGTACCACTAAACATAAGAATTGTCAACCTAATTGGCTGTCGGCTTGCCTTGTAAGGATAAGTACGGTAGCATAGAACGATTAAGAGAGGTGTTATAAGTGGCTGCCAAAGCGACTAAATATGTGTTTGTGACAGGAGGCGTGCTTTCCGGACTAGGAAAGGGTATTACCGCCGCCTCGATCGGCAACCTCCTCAAAGCTCGTGGTCTTAAGGTCAACCTCCAAAAATGTGATCCATATCTCAACGTCGACGCTGGCTTACTCAACCCCCGCGAACACGGTGAATGTTTTGTTACTAAAGACGGTGCTGAGACTGACCTAGACCTTGGTCACTACGAACGCTTTATTGACGAAGAAATGACTAGCAAGTCTAGCCTAATGAGCGGCCGCGTTCTACTCAAGCTTATCCAAGACGAACGCGCGGGCAAGTTCGACGGCGAAGACGTTCAGATCATTCCACACCTAACAGGGGCAATTCAGGACTGGATCATTAAGGCAGGTGAAGGCTTTGACGTTCACATCGTAGAGATCGGCGGCACAGTCGGCGACTATGAGTCACTATCATTTGTAGAAGCAATCAGAGAGCTAGGCGTCAAAGTTGGCTTAGAGAACTGTGCCTACGTCCACGTCGTCTACCTCCCATATCTAGGTGCCAGCAACGAGACCAAGACCAAACCAGCCCAGAACTCCGTACGTGAGCTAAGAGGCCTAGGCATCGCACCAGACATTCTAGTCGGCCGCAGCGAGAACCTAGCCAGCGACGCCGTTAAGACCAAGCTGGCATTGTTTAGTGGCGTAGCCGAAGAGGCAATTGCGCTACTTCCAAATGCCGCCAGCATTTATCAAGTTCCGCTGACCATAGAAGACACCGGCATTGCTGACGTTATCGTCGATCACCTAGGCCTCAAGGCCACCACAAAGCCCGACCTCAAGGATTGGCGCGCCGTAGTTGATCTAGCTACCGCCAAGCATGACCGCAAGCTCAAAATCGGCTTCGTCGCCAAGTACATGGACAACACCGACACCTACATGTCCGTCTTCGAGGCTCTCAAGGCTGCCGCATGGCACAACAATAGCTGCGTCGACATTACATGGATTAACGCTGCCGACTTCGACGAAGACGGCTCAGACATCGCCAAGACACTCGAGCAATACGACGGAATTGTTGTCCCCGGCGGCTTCGGCACCAGAGGTCTAGAAGGCAAAATCAAGGCTGCTCAATACGCTCTTAAGAGCAAAAAAACTTATCTCGGACTATGTCTAGGACTCCAAATGGCCGTCATCGCCGCTGCTCGCAACGCCGGCCTCAAAGATGCCACAACCTTCGAGCTAGACCCAGAAGCCAAGGATACGCTGATCACCACCATGGCCGACCAAAAGGACAAGCAGAATACCGGTGGCACCATGCGACTCGGTGATTACAACTGTCAACTTGAGAAGGGCAGCAAAGCCGCCAAACTTTACGGCACAACCAACATCGTCGAGCGTCACCGCCACCGCGGCGAGTGTAACAACGATTACCGCGACCAGTTCGAAAAGTGGGGCATCCACGCCAGCGGCATCAACCCAGACAACAACCTTGTAGAAATCATCGAAGGCACCGACCACCCATTCTTCGTAGCCAGCCAGTTCCACCCAGAGTTTAAGAGCCGCCCCAACCGTCCGCACCCAATGTTCGCCGGCTTCATTCAAGCCTTGCTCTAGATCTGTATAATCTGTTGCCAAGCACCGTTTAATACGCTAACATAAGCGGTATGCAACCAGCACAAACAGACCAATCAGGACCACCAAAAAGAATTCTACTCGTCGAGGACGACGACGCCCTAGCTAATGTTTATGTAACTCGTCTTCAAGCCGAAGGCTTTGATATTCGACGCATGAACAATGGCGAGGAAGCCCTAGCTGCCGCTATCAACTACAAGCCTGACCTAATCTTGCTCGACGTTATGATGCCCAAAGTTAGTGGCTTTGATGCGCTCGATATCCTTCGCAACACTCCAGAAACTGCCAACATCAAGGTGATCATGCTGACTGCTTTATCCCAAGACAGTGATCAAGAACGCGCCAAAACTCTCGGCGCCGATGATTACCTAGTCAAATCCCAAGTGGTAATATCCGACGTTATCGATAAGATACGTCTTCACCTCGCTAGCTAGCCCGCAAACCATACCAACACAAATACTCACCCAATCAATAGAGTTGACTTTTTATAAAGCTTATGCTATTATGTTTTATGTTATGCCAGAAACAAACAATCAGCCTCAAGAACCACAAGCCCCAAATGTAACCATGATAACTTCAGAGGTTGCACGGCACATGAATGAGCAGGGACTTAGTTCAATTGAAAGAGATGCTATCTTTAGAGCGCTTGGTACACAGCCAACCGAGGAAAGCGTTGCCCTAGTGGCAGATGTTGACCAAGAGGGCAAAATCCACCCTGATCATTATGTAACATTAGACGGGAACGATTTAGGTACGGAAATATTACCGGATACAGTTGCTGAACGTGGGCTTGAAGATCCCGAAAAAGCAGTTGATGGCTTCCGAAAAGCAAATTACCCCAACGGTAATGAAATCAGACCTATAGACATGCAAGATGTGGGTCAAGCACTATTTGAGAATCTTGGACCAGCTAAACACTAACTATTGAACAGTAACTTCGGTGCGAGGAACTGAGCGACCGCTGAATGTGCGGAAACGACGAGTCTTGAAAGTTACGATACCATCACGAGCTGCGTGAATGGTGAAGTTGCGGCTGACTTTGGTGCCAACACCACCGCGCTTGGTCATACCGACCTGACGAACGATAACTTGGCCAACCTTGACCTTTTGGCCACCAAAAAGCTTAACGCCGAGGCGTTGACCTGGACTATCATGTACGTTTTTGGCGGTACCGCCGGCTTTTACGTGGGACATATTACTTCCTTGTTATTACTATGAGCTCTCGGGCGACGATCTGATCTTCACGATAGTAGATCAATTGATCATCCCTAATATGCTCAAATCTTACTCGATTATAGCCCAAATCTTCAATCTGGTCAATAAGGGGTAGGTGTTTGAACTGGTTGGGCTTGGTTTGCCACGCAGGGACGGCTAGGCAGAGGCGGGTATCGGCGGCGAGTTGATCATGAATATTGCGCAGGAATTTCTTGATAATTAAGTTGCAGTCGGCAACTGTTTGGGCCAAAACTTCAGCGGTTGGGGTGGAGGTGAAGGGGCGACCAAGGTAGAGTTCGCCGGCAACTATGTCGATTGGCGCTGTCCACTGGTGAGTCGTAGCATCGCCAGCCTCTAGGCGGTAATCGTTGGCTTCTAGGCCGTACAAGTCACTGAGCCAGTCGAGGTTTATCCTCGAGTAGTCAGTCATGCGTGATTCTAGGTCGCTGCCGTATGCTGAGTAACCCATCAGCGAGGCTTCCTGCAGCACCACACCAGTACCGCAAAAAGGATCGAGTACGGCCTGCCCGAGCAACTTGCGTGGGATTGGTTGGCCGGCAGGGATGTCGCAGATTGACTCGAGCGTATCTGTTGGCAAGACACCTGCGGCGAGGTTGATTAGGATCTGGGCAAGTTTGGGTGGCAGCATGCCGACTTTGGCATCACGCTTGGGCCGTTCGCGGTCGCGGCGGGTGTAGGCTTCGATATCTTGTACTTTGACAGTTTGGGCGACGACGGTTTTGTCGCCGTCTTTTACAAAGACTAGTTCCCAGCCGTTGGGGCTGGTTAGCTTGTTGTGAATAACTTGGGCGCTGTTGAGCTCTGTCTCTTTGTTAGGGATTAGGCGAACCGGACGGCCGGTTTTACGAATGGCCTTTTTGAGGCTCAGACCGGTGGCTTCGATGCGGCGGATGCCTTCACTAAAGCCGTAGAGACTAAGACCGAGCAGCATTTTGCCCTCCGGCATAGCTGCGCTCTGGGCGGGGGATGCTTTGAGTAAGAACTTTTCTATTTGTCCCCAGTTGGTGGTGTCTAGAGTGGTTAGGATTTTGCAGAATTTAATGCTGCCGCCGAGACGATCAAAAGCCAGTAGGCAGGGATCAACATCAACGATTACGGCTTGATTTCCGACCGTCGTTAAGGCCGAAGAGCCGTAGAGGCTTTCTAGTTCGGCGAGGCCCAGCGAAGGCTGGCGTCCAAGGATTAATAGACTTTGCATTCATTCATTGTAACCCGCCTTGGTATAATAGGGGCAATGAGTAAAAACAGCTGGTTATGGAAGCGCTGGAAGCTGATCCTCAACATAGTGACTTTGGTCGCGCTTGGTGTCTTGATTTATGCACTGCGTGATCAGTTAGCCGACACACTGTCCAACCTGACCAAAGTTAATGCCTACGCGCTACTATTAATTATTCTGGTAGAGATTCTTAACTATCACTCGCAGGCCAAGTTGTACCAAGGGTTGTTTGGAATTGTCGGCAATAAGTTATCGTACAAATTCTTGCTTAAGACTTCTCTCGAGCTTAACTTCGTCAATCATGTCTTCCCGAGTGGCGGCGTGACCGGAATCTCGTACTTTGGCCTTCGGATGCGCGACGGCGGCTCTATTACTGGAGGCAAAGCAACTCTGGTGCAGGTGATGAAGCTGGGTCTGACCTTCTTGTCGTTTGAGGTGTTAATTGTGTTTGGACTTTTGAGTCTAGCTATCATGGGGAATGTTAGCAATTTGACGATGATGGTGGCAGCCATGCTGTCGACGTTGCTGATAGTCGGAACCGCTGGTTTTGCCTACATTGTCGGTAGTAAGCAGCGCATTAACGCCTTCTTTGGAACGGTCACCAAGATACTCAACCGTATTATTCAAGTGCTAAGGCCTAGGCACCCAGAGACAATTAACATTCGTCGTACGCGGCAGCTGTTTGATGACTTCCACGATAACTACAAAGCAATTCAGGATAATTATCAGGATCTCAAAAAGCCTTTCTTGTGGGCTCTGATGACAAATATTACAGAGGTGGCTGCGCTTTATGTGGTCTACATCGCATTCGGCGAGTTCGTTAATGTAGGTGCTGTGATTTTGGCCTACGCGGTAGCAAACTTTGCTGGTCTAGTGTCTGTTTTGCCCGGTGGCGTTGGTATCTACGAAGCCTTGATGACTACCGTGCTTGTTAGCGCCGGTGTGCCCGCAGCAGTCAGCCTGCCTGTTACGGTCATGTACCGTGTACTCAATACTGCAATCCAGTTGCCACCCGGCTACTACTTGTATCATAAGAACTTAACGCGCGGTGAGACGCGCGAGCCGGACGATTGATGACCGGTAGTAAAGCGCTTGAGCTGAGCGTCAGCCAGTTCGTCGAGCTGCTTAACCAGACATTAGACTATGCCTATCCAGATGTTGTTATCGTTGGTGAACTGGCTAACTTGCGGGTTAGCAAAAACCGCTGGGTCTACTTTGATCTTAAGGATGAGCAGTCGACTGTAAAGTTCTTTGGGACTGTCTATCAACTGTCTGGACCTCTGGAGGACGGAATGATTCTCAAGGTCAGTGGCACGCCACGTCTACATAATCTATATGGCTTCAGTGTCAATGTTAAGTCGATTCAGTTGGCCGGTGAGGGAACAATCAAAAGAGCTGCAGAGCTACTTAGGGCTAAGCTTTCAGTTGAAGGCTTGTTTGATCCGGCTCGTAAGCGTCCTTTGCCATATCCGCCGTCTCGGATCGGCCTTATAACTTCCAAGCAATCTGCGGCTTACGCGGACTTCATCAAGATTATTAATGCTCGCTGGCAGGGTCTTGAGATTGAGTTGATTGATGTTCAGGTTCAGGGCGAACCGGCTCCAGAGCAGATAGTCGCGGCACTTGAGCAGTTCAATGCATCTGCCACGCCACCAGAGGTGTTGGTGTTGATTAGAGGTGGTGGTAGCGCCGAGGACCTAGCTGCTTTTAGCACAGAGCAAGTAACGCGAGCAGTCGCTGCTAGTCGGGTGCCAACTCTTGTTGCCATCGGACACGAAATCGACTTGTCTCTAGCTGAGTTGGCGGCAGATCGTCAGGCCAGTACGCCCAGTAATGCGGCAGAACTATTGGTGCCAGACCGAGAGCAGGCACTTAGCTCTTTGGTGGCGGTTGTAGCTCATTTGCAGCAGGCAGGGCAGTTAAGGCTGCAGTCAGCACGGAGTGATTTAACACAGCAGGCCAATGCGCTAGGACAGTCGCTTAATCTGTTAATTGATCGTTCACGGGCTGATCTTAGTGGGCGTGCCCAGCTACTAGAAGCCATTAACCCAGAGGCTGTTTTGCGGCGCGGCTATGCAATTGTGCGCCATGACGGCAAGCTTCAGCGCAACGCCAAAAGTCTAAAAGCGGATGATATAGTAAATGTACAACTAGCAGACGGTAGTTTTGACGCCGCAATCAAGAAGAAGGCCTAGACAATGACCAAATCCAAACAATCCGAGCCTAGCTATCAAGAGCTAAAGTCAGAGCTTGATGACATCATGGACCAACTTGGCCGAGAAGACCTAGATATCGACAAAGCCCTAGACTACTATCAGCGTGGGATTGAGCTGGTTAAGCAGCTAGAAACCTATCTTAAGACCGCTGAGAACAAGATTTTGGAGCTGCAGACGACACTTAAAGCTCCCAAGATTAAATGATCTGGCTAATCGTCATAGTCTTGGTCGTAATTGTCTGTTTTGGCGGTGTTTTGCTGGTCGGTGCACCGTATTTGCCAACTCTCAACCCCCAAGTTAATAAGGCGATAGAATTAGCCGACCTCAAGGCTGGTGACACTATGCTAGAACTAGGTTGTGGCGATGGTAAGGTGATGATTGCCGCTGCCAAGCAGGGGATCAACGTTATTGGATACGAACTTAACCCAATACTGGTGTTGATAGCGTGGCTGCGGACTCGCAGATACCGCAAACAGGTTAAGATTATATGGGGTGACTTCTGGTCCAAGTCGTGGCCACCGGCGGAGGCAATATTTACCTTCTTATTACCTAGATACATGACAAAGCTGAATAAAAAAGTTATACAATATGACAGTAAACCGGTCAAACTAGTCAGTTTTGCTTTTGCAATACCTGAGCGCAAAGCAGATGTCACTAAGCAGGGTATTTTTGTATACCAATATAAATAGCTCTGTAAGATGTTGCCAGTCATCATCATCTAGGGTAAGATTGACCCTATGAACAAACATAACCAAGATGGTGCCGTCAGTGGCGTAGTGATTTCCTTGGTGTTTGCGATTTTATTACTGCTTGGAGCAATTGGCTTTGGCGCATGGGCCTACACTAGTCGACAAGACTATAAGGACAACGTCGATGCCAAGGTGTCAGTGGCCGAGGAAGCAGCCCGCAAAGACGAGAGCATCAAGAAGGACAAGCAGTTTGTCGAAGATTATAAGAAACCCCTCAAAACTTACATTGGTCCCGATGCTTACGGTAGCCTCGTAATAACTTACCCCAAGACATGGAGCGGTTACGTTGACGACACAGGCACAGGCAACGCAACAGTCGATGGTTACTTTGCGCCGGGTATAGTTCCGTCCAAGGAGGATAAGGATTCGGTCTTTGCTCTAAGAGTGCAGATAGTCAACCAGACCTATAGTCAGACTTTGAAGGCACTAGAAAGTAAGCAAGAAGACGGCAAACTTAAGGCTGAGGCTTACGCCTTGCCCAAGCTTCCCAAAGTTGTGGGCGTAAAGGTAACTGGTGAACTGGATAGTCAAAAAACCGGAACAATGGTTATTTTGCCGCTAAGATCACAGACCCTGCAGATCTGGACAGAAGGCACGCAGTACCTAAACGACTACAACAACAATATCTTGCCCAACTTTAGCTTTTCCCCTTAAGCTTAGCTTTATTTCGTCACAAAAAACTAACTATTGCTAGTTGATTTGAGCTATACTTGAGTCAGCAGATAAGTGAGGGTAACAACTGTTCATGGCGCAGCAACACGGTAGCGATTCAGGGGTTTTGTCACAAGAATTGCTGCTTAGTGTCGCCGAAGAACTCAAACTGCCTTTATTACAGATAGCGCGCAAAGCAGAACAGTACGAACTAACAGGGCAAGGCAACATTGCCGAGATTCGCACTTCGGCAGACTCGGCTCTTAGATTATTAGATAACTACGCCCTAGGCGTAAGATTGGCCCTTGAGCCAGAACCTTTGGCCGTTGAGTCAGTCTCCGTATCATCGGTACTTTATGATACTGGCCAGCAGCTCGATGCTATGGCCAAGTCGTACGGGGTAGAGCTCGAGCTGTCGATTGCTGGTCGTTACGGGCCGGTGTTGGCGCACCGTCAGGGTTTGCAAGCAGCGCTTGTTAGTCTCGGCGCGGCCCTGATTGAGGCTTTGCCGGCTCAGGGTAGTCCGCAGCTCAAGCTGCAGCTAGCTACTCACCGCAGTCGCTATGGTATTGTCGCCGGTCTTTACGCCGAGACTAAGCAGGTTAGTAACGAAGCCCTCCAGAAGGGTCGTCGTCTCAGTCGACACAGTCGCCAGCCTTTGATGAACATGTCCCACACCAGCGGTGCAGGCGTGTTTGTGGCTGACACCATCCTCAATGCTATGAACCTCCACCTAACGGCCTCACGCCACAATCGCTTGTACGGAATCGGCACCGTTCTGCAACCTAATCACCAACTGCACTTGGTTTAGTCATGGCACAGATTCTATTGATTGAACCTGACCGAATTCTGACTGAGACATATGGCCGAACCCTGACTGCTAAAGGGCATCGAGTCATGGCTTGCTTTACGGCGCAAGCGGCAATTCAGGCCGCAGACAAGCAGCGGCCCGATCTTGTTGTGTTGGAGCTGCAGCTGGTGGAGCATTCTGGTATCGAGTTTTTGTACGAATTCCGCAGTTATCCAGAGTGGCAGGGGATACCAGTAATTATTCAGACTACGGTACCGCCCAGCGAGTTCAGCGACAATTGGGAACTTTTGCGTGGTGAGCTCGGCGTTGAGACCTATCTCTACAAGCCACAGACCACACTCCAGAACCTAATCGACGCCATACAGGAACAGCTCTCGGTACCAGCGTGAAGCAGCTACTCACAAAAGGAATTATCTTGAGTCGTACCGACTACGGTGAAGCCGATCGCATTATTACGGTGCTAACGCCGGAGCAGGGTAAGCTCAGTCTAATGGCTCGTGGGGTGCGCAAGCCCAAGAGTCGTTTGGCTGGTGGTATTGAGCTTTTTAGCACAGCCGAGATTACTTATCTAAACGGTCGTGGTGCTATCGGCACTTTGGTGTCGGCACGCTTGATCAAGTACTACTCGTCGATCGTCAAGGATATCGACCGCGTGCAACTTGGCTACGAGCTGATCAAGATGCTACACCGTGCCACTGAGGATCAGCCGGAGTCGGATTATTATGATCTGTTGGAGCAAGCTTACGCGGCTCTCGACACGGCGTCGATCGACACGGCGCTGATCCGTCTTTGGTTCCAAGCCCAGCTGCTGAGATTCGCTGGTCACAGCCCCAATCTCAAGACCGACACAGAAGGACGCAAGCTTGCAATAGACACTAATTACAACTTCGATTTTGACGAAATGGCTTTCACCGATCACAAGGCGGGGCAGTTCGAAGCCGCCCAGATCAAATTTTTGCGACTATTATTCAGCGGCAATTCGCCAAAAGTTCTTTCACAAATAGAAGGCCACGAAGCCCTAGCCAAATTCTGCCAACCTTTAGTACTGACTATGCTCCAGACCCACATACGCACATAAACCCTTGCTCAAAACAACAAAATATTGTAATATAACATCTTATGGCATTTGGCGGAGAAAAACACGTTTCGGAACCGAGTCCTTTCGAGCGTCTTGATAACGAGCTACCTATAAAGTACACGCTACCCTTTGATTGGGGCCTGTTTAAGATTACCGAAGATGCCTACGAACAATATGGACTTACGCCTCTGGTAGAGGGATTTAAGAGCACTGATGTGCCACTTGAGTCAGAATCGTTTGCCAAGGCTGTTATTCGAGTTGTCGGCCCATCTGAACTGCCAGAGCAAACTGACCCTACAGGGGAATTCTATATGCAAGCGACGCGAGACAAAACTGTTCGGGTCGACACTGGCTTCAGAAATCCATCAACTTTTATTCGATCTATGGTTGACGGTCAGATTGCAGCGTCAGGAGTTGAACTAGATGATGACCAAGTCGAGGAACTGCGCGATAGATTCGAGGGATATAAGTCGCAAATATTGATACACACAATTGCCGAATCCGTCAGCGAAAACATCAATAGTCTGTATATAGAAATGATTCAACGCGAGCAGAAAGCAATTGCGTTACGCAGTTCTGCTGTTGTTTTGGGAGGTGTTGCTGCGGTCTCGTCAGTGGCAGGGCACAATATGTTAAAAGCATCTAAATTCTCTAAAACAGGGAATTCCGCAGCTCTTATAGGCGCTTTGGGAGTTGGGGCATACGGGATGAAAAAGATAATGGACAGTCTAGGCGGCTCCGAACGAATCTTCGAAGTACTTGAGCTAACCGACGAGCTAGCCGACTTTATGGGATTTGATATTTACGATGCATTCTCGACTGACCGTTTTGATGAAAGGTTCAGTGAGATAGCCGAACTTGGCGAAGCAGATAGCGACGACACACTTTAGCCACTGTACGCCAGAGGCGTGAACCTATATAATCTATCTCTAGATGAGCGTAGTAAAACTAGAAGACATTGTTAGCCTGTGCAAGCGCCGTGGTTTTATCTACCAAGGTAGTGAAATCTATGGTGGCCTAGCTGGTACTTGGGACTACGGACCACTCGGTGTTGCTCTCAAGAAGAACATCATGGACCTCTGGTGGAAGACCTTCGTCGAAGACCGCGATGACATGTACGGCGTTGACGCTGCAATCCTCATGAATCAGAAGGTCTGGCAGGCTAGTGGCCACGTCGATACCTTTACTGATCCTTTGGTTGAATGCTCCAACTGTAAGTCTCGCTTCCGCGCCGACAAGATCGACACCAGCAAATGCCCAACTTGCGGCAAAGAAGGCACTTTTGGAGAACCACGTCAGTTTAATATGATGTTCGAAACAAAAATTGGCCCTACTGCGGATGTAGTGGCAGAGGTAAAAGCGACAAAAAAAGAACTGAGTGATGTTCTAGAGGATTTAGAAAAAAGTAATGAAGATGAAGTCTCGCTTCCTATAAGTACGAGTCTACGTGATGCGGTAGGTGCTAATACGGTTTGGTTACGTCCAGAAACAGCCCAAGGCATCTTCACCAATTACAAGAACGTCGTTGATAGTTTCTATCCAGATTTGCCGTTTGGTATGGCGCAGCAGGGTAAGGCGTTTCGTAATGAGATAAGTCCGCGTGACTTTGTGTTCCGAAGCCGTGAGTTTGAGCAGATGGAGATCGAGTTTTTCGTTCATCCAGACAATTGGGAAGAAGCTTTTGAACAATGGGTCAAAGATATCGAGTCATTCCTGCGTGAGCTCGGTTTACCAGATGACAAAGTTCACAAGCTAGAAGTGCCAGACGATGACCGTGCACACTACAGTAAACGTACGATAGACTTTGAGTTCGACTTCCCAATTGGTAAGGAAGAATTGCTTGGCCTCGCGTACCGCACTGACTTCGATCTTATGAATATTCAGAATGCCTCCGGTAAAAATATGGAATACCGGCCCAAGGACAGCAGCACGCCATTTGTGCCACACGTAATCGAGCCAAGCTTTGGTGTCGAGCGAGCCATCATGGCTGTCCTGACATCGGCATACACAGAAGACGAAGTCAATGGCGAAAAGCGCAGCTATCTCAAGCTACCAACCCATGTCGCCCCTGTAAAAGTCGCCGTCAGCCCACTCCTCAAGAACAAACCAGAACTAGTTGAGAAGGCACGAGAAGTCTACAAGACACTCAAGGCTGAGTTCGGTAACGTCATGTGGGACGACAACGGCAACATCGGCAAACGCTACCGTCGCCAAGACGAAATCGGCACGCCATACTGTGTCGTCATCGACTTCGACACCCTAGAAGGCGACACCAAAGACACCGTCACTGTGCGTAATCGCGATACTACAGAGCAAGAACGAGTAATAATTAGTGATTTAAAGGACAGATTGCATGGCTAAATTCTTAATAGCTTATTCGAAAGTTATAGCGCTGAGAGATAACCTTCCAGCAAGTACAAGCGTTGAATCGTATTATATTGAACAGTATCACTCATTGCTTGAGTCGTTCAGAGAGGTGATTGGTGATGATGTCGATGAGTTTAGAGTCGAAGACACTGAAATTAAGCCAAGGGTTATCAGCCATGGTCGATCAATAGGTACTAGATATTCAGCCAAATCATATTGCTCCAAAAATAAGTTGCTGTCAAAACTCGAAGGCTTGCTTAACTATATTACAATGCAGAGTCCCAAAGAAGACAAAGAGAAAATCATCGGTTTTAGAAGTACACAATAGTCCTAACTGGCGCAATTCATAATAATGACCTACTAAGCAGCGCTGGGGTTATAAGTTCCGGTTCGGAATGTTCGAGATTCCTGAGAGTGACTTCGAGTTGATTAAAAGTGCTATGATTTAGCTGTGACAAGAATGATTACCGAATATCATGATTATAACGATACGTGCGATATAAGGCTCGTTGATCTGAAGCTTGATAACTTGCCAGCTTCAATTGAAGTTGAAGGCGCCAAGCTATACAAAAAGACGGAGTTCCATATAACGTTGGTTAGCGCTAAGAGTGTGCTTAGATCTATTGAAGGGGAGCCAAGTTTGGAGAGTTTAGGCGATGAAATTGTCGAAGAATTTAAGAAGTTTATAACCGCAAATCAGATCAAAGACTATACCTTGCTGCCTGAGTTTCGGCTACTTAAGCGTGGTGACAGTAAGACCCTAGTGACGATGGTTAAGATTGATAATAACCAAAAATTCTTTGATTTATTGCGCGAAAAGTACGGTGCTAAAATACCAGATCAGCCTACTCACATAACCATATATTCGTTTGATCCTGAAACAGGCTTGTATATTAACTCCGCGGCTGAGCTAGAGCGCGACACGCACATTGTAGACGTGCCGGAACTTCAAAATCTTGCTAAGATTGAGCCATGAAGATAATAGACCTCTCAGTAGTAGTTGACCAAGATACGCCAGCTTACCCAGGCGATCCCAAGATTAGCATTGAGACGATAGGACAGTTCGATACAGTTGGCTATAACGATCATCAGGTGACATTCGGCATCCATTCCTCTGGTACGCATATTGACGCGCCGTGGCATATGGTCAAGGATGGCAAGAAGCTTGATGAAGTTGATATAGAGCAGTTTGTTGGGCGTGGTCGTTATATTAAGGCCGCAACTCTAGACCTAGAAGCTATTCAGCAGGCAGGCATCGAAGAAGGGGACATCGTCTTGCTAGATACGGGCATGAGTGATGTTTATGGCCAAGACGAATACTACACAGGTGACAGGCCGGCTATTACAGAGGAAATCGCTGAATATCTAGTTAGCAAGAAGATAAAGATGGTCGGCGTGGATATGTGCAGTCCTGACCAACAACCCTTTGCTGTGCATCGTATTCTGCTCGGAGCTGGTGTACTTATTATTGAGAACATGACTAATCTATCTGAACTCGAAGGCCAAGACTTCACAGTCTATGCATTACCGACCAAGCTTCGGTTAGATGGCGCGCCAGCTCGAGTTATCGCGGTCATTAGTTAAACTATACTCAGCCCGTAACAAAGAACCTAAAAGGCAATTTGTCATAGGCGTCCAAGATTGCCAAGAACAATATGAAGTCGATAGACAGGTGCGTGGCGATCACAAAGCCCAAAGACTTAAACTTCATGAACATATAGCCTTGGATGAGCGCAAATGGATAGATCAACAGAGGTGCCCAAGACGTAAAGCCGAGTTCGTACAAAAAGCCCGTGAACAGCACGGCTTGCAAGCCGTTGGCAATCCAGAACTTAAAGTGTCGTCTCAAAATGGTCAGAATCGTATTGATAAAGAATAGTTCGTCCCACAAGCCGAGCGCGTTCGTGCCGATAAATAACAGAATCGTTTCCTTTGCTCCACTAACTGATGGCCAATTGTTGTAGCTGCCAGTGTTACTAAAGTAAAAAGGGAAGACAAGATACGCCAAAGCCGCACTAAATAGGATGAAGCCAATCTTATATGGATTGAGCAGAGACTGCATTCGATAATTAAATCTGATAGCACGGCCTTGCTTGCGGCGGTAATACAAATACGGAGCCAATACGGCAATGCTCAACCCTGAGGCCATAACTATCATGTGAGCAGGCGAGATGTCGGTATTGATTGGTGTTAGAGCTACTATGCAGAGGCTGGCAAGTATGACAAAGAGATCTTCGAGAGCGACCCTCCGATTAGCTGTTTTCATACCGATAAGTTTAACACTCAATACTGTAAACTGCTTGCATTCAAATCCCAGTAGTATATAAATAATCCTAATATGTTGAGACAAGGCGGTTCACCAGAAGCCGGTAGTCAGGTAGGGCTGCTACAAGGTTTACGAAATCATAGAGCTGTATTGCTTGGTACACTGGCGGGCGTGGCGACGTTTGGGAGCATGCATAATGCGCAGGTGGCATCAGCACTGCCTACGGGAGTTGGCTACGGCGATGTTCCTGAGCAAATTGCCGATTTTATTGGCCACACACCTGCGCCAGCACCACTAGACAAAGACTACGATTATGACAAGCTTAATCTCGACAGAAACAACAAGGACCAGATTAAGTTCTATCAAGGCTGTATGTACGGTGAAGCGGGCCGCATTAGCCACGAGAACACAACTGTAAGTAGATTAGTCGGTTCTAATATTATCAATGCCAGTGTGATGTTGTCTGACGAATGTATGGCATATGCCGAATGGAAGGTTTTTGCGACCACCGAGTACAGACGTGGCAAAATGGCCAACTATGTCGAGAGCAATACCACTATACCGGCTTTTACAAGTGAGGACGACATAGCTACTGATGTAGAATACGGCAAAGTTTACCCAATGGTTTTCTACCCGACTGATGCGACTTGCAAGCAGGACCCGACTGTTAAGTACCGAGTTAAGTTTTCTAGTGTGCGCTACAGTCTATTTGCAAAAAAGCAGTACGTTCAAGAGACTAGCTCTAATGTGATCAGCTGCTAAAAGGGTATATGCAAATAGCCAACGGGATAAAATCGCTCGTTGGCTATTGTTTTTGTAGAGCTAACTCTACTGTCTAATGAAAGGTGACATTTACTGGAATGTCCTTTGGTCCTTCGGCACCGATAGGTGCGTTACCTACACTAACAGCTGGCCGAATGACTGCAGCTTGGCCTTCTAGCGGACCATCCATAGGTTCAACACTAGCTTCTACTGGTAGCTGTCCAATCTCTTGTGCTGATGGTAGAGCAGGGAGCTGAATCTCTGGATTCATTGGTGCTTGCTTAGGTGTTGCTGCATCTATTGCTTCTGGGCTTAGTCCTGGCATTTTTTGTTTCCTTTGTTTTTATTTAGTAACTGATGGTAATGTATGATACACCAATATTGCCAAAAAGTCAAGCAAGTGTTGTTCGCCAATCTGGTGAATTTGTCCCGTCAAAGGTGTTATGATTGATGAATATGTGGCTAGTCTTCTTAGGTTTTCATTTGTTTGGGTTTGTTGGATACAATCTCATGCTGCGCAAGTCAGTGACTGATAATATTGATCGGTTTACTTTGGCGACGGTGATGCAGACAGGCATTACTATTCCGCTGATCTTTACTTTGTTCTTCCATGTTCCGAGCTTTGATGGTTATGATCTTGGTATCTTGGCACTGGTTGTGGCTACGCTGATCCTGACGATCGCGCTGCATGTTACAAATACCGTGTCTCTCAAGTACTTGGAGGCCAGTGTTTATTCGGTCTTATATAACTTGCGAATCGTCTTCACGACGATCTTGGGGATAGTCTTTTTAGGTGAAGATACTGATTGGTTAAGGATTTGCGGCGGAATCTTAATACTACTAGCCATATTTATTGTTAAGCAGAAGGGCAGCAAGTCGATAATCAGCAAAGGCTTTGAATGGGGGCTGGCAGCGGCGTTGACGATCAGCTTCTTGAACTTGTTTGAGAAGCAACTTATTGGTGACATTGGTTATCTGAATTACGCTGTTCCGTTGATGGTTGTAGCAACTTTGATCATGTGGGGCTATTTGTACTACCGCGACCGCGCAATCGATTATAAGATAATGTTGAAGCCGCGTATGATTCAGCTGATGGCGCTGCGTGATATATCAGCCTTTGGCTTTGTCGCAGCCTTTGCGTATGGTGGCTTGCTCAGTGTGTCCAACTATATATCCAGCATGGGCGTGATCTTTATGGTTGCGCTGGGCGTATTGCTGCTAGATGAGCGTGACTATTTGAGGCGCAAAATTATCGCAACGGGCGTGGCTGTTTGCGGACTGACCTTGGTGCTGATTGCTAGCTTGATCTAGCGCGTCTCGCAAAGTGGTATGATTGAAGCATGAATTTTATAGGGCATTACATTGTGGCGGCTGCGATTTTTGTGGCCTTGGATGCTGTGTGGCTAAAGTTTGTGGCCAACTCTTTTTATAAGAAGCATTTGGGCGGGTTATTGGCTAAGAAGCCGAACTTTTTGGCCGCGGCCATATTCTATCTTCTATATATTGTCGGCATTATAATCTTTGCGGTTAATCCTGCACTGGATGAGGAGTCGGTTGTCTATGCCCTGAGTCACGGCGCGTTGTTGGGTCTATTGATGTATGCAACTTACGACCTGACCAATCAGGCGACGCTCAAAAACTGGCCAGCTAAGATTACTTATGTCGACATGGCATGGGGAACTTTTGCCACAGCCCTCGTCAGCACGCTAACTTATTTGGTAGTTAGCTGATGTCAGATATTCCAGCAGATGCACTACGCGAGACTTGGGACAGTGTTCACGAGCAGTCGCTTAAGCTAGCGGCTATGATTGAGTCGCATTGCGTCGACACGGGCGAGAGGTTTGATGCCATTATCGTGATTCCACGTGGCAGTTATTATCCTGTTAATATTGTGGCTCGGGAGCTTGGGTTTGAGGCAGTGGATTTGATTCACGCTTCTATAGGCTCATATATTTCTGGACAGACAATGCGAAAGGACGAGTTTGAGCTAGGCCAAATGCCGACCGACGCTGAAGTATCCGGCAAGAACTTATTAATTATCGATGAAGTTTGCGAAACTGGTAATACTCTGGCATTTTTGACCGAGCGTCTCAAACAACAGGGAGCTGCATTGATACGAACCGGCGCCTTGCACTATAAGCCAGACAAGACCCAGACTGAGTTTGCGCCTGATTGGTACGTCGTTAAGACCGACAAATGGATCCATTATCCATGGGAATCACATGACGATAACGGCAAAAACTCGATAGTAAAACGCCGCGGTTAAGCTTTTACTAGCTACGGTAGCTGATACTTGCTACAATCGGAGTCTATGCGACAAAAGCAGGCTCTGAGGGTAATGATGGATGGCGACAGCGTGTTCTTAACGGGCGCGCCGGGTGCTGGCAAGACCTATGTCTTAAACCAGTTTGTTTCGCGTGCTCGTAACGCTGGCAAGCGCGTGGCAGTGACGGCCAGTACCGGTATTGCCGCGAGTCATATTAATGGCACGACTATTCACTCATGGTCGGGTCTTGGTATTCTTGATCATCTGAGTGACGAAGATTTGAGCCGACTAGCTGATAGCGATCGTCTGATCAAACGCTACAATAGCGTTGATGTTCTGATCATTGATGAAGTCTCGATGCTGCATGGCGCTAGGCTCGATATGGTCAACCAGCTTGCCAAGGCTTTGCGCCAAAGCGATAAGCCTTTTGGTGGGCTGCAGATTATCCTAGTTGGTGACCTGTTTCAGCTGCCACCGATTAGTCGTGGCACGCGCGAGTTCGACTTTATCCATTTGTCTGATGCATGGGCCGAGCTCAATCCCAAAATTTGTTATCTAACCGAGCAGCACCGTCAGCAGGGCAATGATAGCTTGCTACAAATCTTGGAGGCGATGCGTCTTGGCCAAGTCGACGAAGGTCATGGAGAACTCTTGCAAGATCGACTGGCCGTATCTGTCCCCGAAGACCTAGTCGTCACCAAACTCTACTCGCACAACCTCGACGTCGATGCCATAAACCAGCGGCACCTCGATGAGATTGATGAGCGTAGCCACACTTTTGAGATGCGCACCAAAGGCAGCCGCGCCAAACTTGATCAACTAGCTAAGAGCTTGCTTGCGCCCGATGCCCTAGAGCTCAAAGTTGGGGCTGAGGTCATGTTTGTCGCTAACAATTTTGCTGATGGCTTCGTGAACGGCAGCCGTGGTAGGGTAGTTGAGCTTGATTCTGACGGGCCGGTTGTGCAACTGCATGCTGGCCGCAAGATCACTGTCGAGCCGCACAGCTGGAGTCTTAGCGAGGATGGCAAAGTTCGAGCCGAGATCACGCAACTGCCTTTGCGACTGGCGTGGGCGATCACGATACATAAGAGTCAGGGCATGAGCTTGGACGCTGCTGAGATCGACTTATCGCGAGCCTTCACTCCGGGCATGGGCTACGTAGCACTTAGTCGTGTACGTAGTCTCGACGGCCTATACCTAAAAGGCGTTAACAATACGGCCATGGCAATGCACCCGCAGATTTACGATCTAGACAAAGCTTTGCGTAATGCGTCATCCGAGCTTTCAGGCTCAATAGAAGATATCGGCGATGAAGTCATAATCGCCAAGACCGAACCGATCGTCGATGAAACACTATTTGTAAAACTCAAAGACTGGCGCTACAAAAGGGCGACGGCCGATAAGCTGCCGGCCTTCATGATTGCTCATGACACAGCACTTAGCGCGGTCGCATCGACTAAGCCGGTGACGCCCCAGCAGCTACTTGGTCTTGCTGGCTTTGGTTCTCGCAAGGTCGAAGCTTATGGCACAGACATATTGCAAATTGTCGCCGCTCACAGTGCTTCGCGTGCAGCTTGAAGATTAAATAAATATTAAGTGTTCAAAATTGTTGTTGTAGCTTTTAACAGATACAAACTAACACACAAATAGACTATTATTGTACAAAAAACTCGTCATAAGGTTGTCTTTGGGTCGCTACGAAGAGCATGATGAGCCAACTAAATATTAGGAGGCAATCATGGATGCTCAGCCAGAAGTTGAACGCTTGCATTCGAGGGGTAGAGTCCACGATTCTAGCTTTGATGATTGTCAGTATTGTTGGTTTGGTGGCTATGAAGATATGGGGCGGGCAACTGCTCAGCGTTCAGACCGTCAGTATAGCGCCAACAATTTGGCCCAAGGACGCCGTCATCGTCAAGCCCGTGCCAGTAGGCGAGTTAAAAGTCGGCGACATCATAAGCTACCACAGCCATTGCCGTCGAAGCTCGTTAGCCAGTCCACATCTATGCCCGCCCGATCTACAGTGTTAGACTATAGGCATGAGACGCAAGAGTAAGAAACCGATCGCTTACGCATTTATAGATAGCCAGAACCTCAATCTTGGCACCCAGCGTATGGGCTGGAAGCTAGATTGGCGCAAGTTCCGTCACTTCCTAGAAGATAAGTATGGCGTTACCCACGCCTACACCTTCATCGGCTACATGAGTGAGAACGAATCAATGTACGAGTACATGCACGAACTCGGCTATTTGGTAGTTCTCAAGCCAACTGTCGATGTTACGGCTCAGCACGATGCCAGCGACAAGCCTGCCAATGACAGCCCTAAGCTTAAGGCTGATGACAAAGACAAGCCAATCATTAAAGGCAATGTCGATGCCGAGCTCGTCCTCTACGCCATGAAAGAGCTTCCCAACTACGAGCAAGCAATCATTGTCAGTGGTGACGGCGATTTCTTCAGCCTCGCCGAATACTTAGAGGAGCAGGGCAAGCTAGCCCAAATCCTAACCCCCAACTGGCAATACTCCAGCTTGCTTAAGGTCTTTGACGACAAGATAACCCGACTAGATCAACTTAGGCGACAACTAAGCTACCACGACCGTAAGAAGAAATGAAAGATATATTTTTAGTTGTAAGTGGCGTTCTGACTATCGCCAGCGCCATTCCGTATATACGTGACATACTGCGGCGTACTACAAAACCCAGAATAGTTACATGGTTTAACTGGAGCCTTTTGACAGGTATTGCAACTGCTGCAGCAATCGCAGACAATCAGTGGCCAAGTGCCGTAATAACAGGTACGGCCACGATCACTACAATGAGCATAGCCTTACTCGGACTGCGCTACGGCGACACTAAGATCGAGCCGTTTGATGTTGTTTGTCAGCTTGCGGCAATACTAGGACTAGTCCTTTGGGTGATCACCAATGATCCGCTGATCGCTATCGTAATTACTGCGGTCGTAGACTTTATTGCTGCGCTACCTACGCTTAGGCATTCGTGGCTTAAGCCTTACGAAGAAACCTCAATGGCATTTGTATTGGGTGGAATAGGTGGCATTTTTGCTGTCCTCGCCCTCGATAATCCAAGCGTTTCCGGACTAATTTATCCGTTTTACATAGTATGTGCGAACCTTGTTCTTGTGTATCTGATCAAGTTCAGTCCCAATCAAAAGCCAAGCATGACCAAAGCCTAATTTTCATTTCATGCCCAACCGGCTTATGATGGTAGTAATAAGGAGGGTAGAATGGCGGACAATAACTATGATTTTACAGGGCTGAAGGCCGTATTCTTCAATGGAACTTTGACCAAGTCACCAGAATCCAGCCACACCGAAAAGCTGATCAAAATCAGCCAAAACATCATGGAAAAGCACGGTGTCGAGACCGAGCTTATCCGTACCATCGATAAAGATATTGCCGTAGGCGTTTGGCCCGACATGCGCGAACACGGCCACAAAACTGACGAATGGCCGGAGATATTCAAAAGAGTTATGGAGGCCGACATTCTCGTCTTAGCCGGCCCGATCTGGCTCGGCGACAACAGCTCAGAAATGAAGAAGGTGATAGAACGACTCTATGCCTGCAGCAGCATTCTCAACTCCGATGGCCAATATGCCTTTTACGGCAAAGTTGGCGGCTGCCTGATCACAGGCAACGAGGATGGCATCAAGCATTGTGCAATGAATGTCTTATACAGTCTTCAGCACCTCGGTTACAGCATTCCACCCCAAGCTGACGCGGGCTGGATAGGCGAAGCTGGCCCCGGTGCCAGCTATGGTGATGATGACGGCAAAGGCGGCAAAGTTGGCCTAGATAACGACTTCACCAATCGCAACGCCACCTTTATGACATGGAATCTATTACATCTTGCCAAAATGCTCAAAGACCAAGGCGGCATTCCAGCGTACGGCAACCAACGCTCCGAATGGGATGCCGGCGCTCGCTTTGACTTTGCTAATCCTGAATATCGCTAATAGCTACCACAGTACCCCAACAGATATATTAGATACCTTAGCCGCTGACCCTAGTCTCCTAAATAGTACTGTTCCAGCACACAACATTGACAAAAAGCATAATCTTTGTTACAATACGTAACGATGTCAATAAATAACAAAAATAGTCAAACAACAATGGATAGAGCAGCAATCGTAGCCCAGCAAGCTGGTCTTGTTCTTATGTCGGCTGCCTTTACGCTGGGTATGATCGACATTGCTGAGCAGATTAAGGGTAGAGTGATAGTCCCAGCACAGCCATCTTTGGTTGTTGAGACTGCCAGCCCAGAAGCTGGCCACGGCGAATCAATAAGACGCGAGCGTGAAGAAACCCACCCGCACAGCGCAGGCTACAGCATAAACCAGAGAACACAACCTCGTAGCGGGCGTATATAGGCATTGACAAAAATAAACATAAAAGGTATAATACAAACATGAAAAACCGCAACCAATCAGTCAAGACCAGTACCTCAGGCGAAAGCTTTCCAGCCGCTATACTTACTCGTGTCGGCCGCTTTGTTGTGCGTGGTGAAGGCAAAAATCCTCTTGAAATGCCTGCAACTGAGGTTCGCAAAGAAGGTGCGGTTCTAGCAACAGGGGCGGCTGCAGTTCTTGCAGGCGCTGCTATTGTTATAACTCCAGCCGCTATTAAGAAGGCTGAAAACGTAGTAGATAAGCAGATCAATGTTGGTGTGCAACAGGCACAAGCTAACATAGACGCTTCACATTCTGATGCCGCCAAGGCTATTATTCAGGCTAACCCTGACAGGTTTGCTGGCAGTTCTGACTCACAAGACGAACAGGCAGTTGCACTAAGTCCTATAGCTGGAGAAGGTATAAACGCTGTGACAGATGTCGTTAACGAATCTGGTGGTGATGTAAAGCTTCCGCAGGCCATTATTAACGCCGACGGCACAACAACCGATGTTACCAAACTGACGAATGGTGAGTTGCAGGCTATCTCCGCTGGACTGCAAGTATCAGATAAGCTAGTCTACCGCGTTCCACCACAAGTTGGTGAGCAAGCTGCCCAAAAGATTGCCGAAGAATCGCAAGCAAGCCCAAACCAGTAGTAGCGTAGGCTCTCTACCCAAAAGCGCTACATAGCTTGGTTTTGGTGTCTTATCTGTAAAACCTGTGGATAAGTGGTGTCAGAAGTGCTTCGTTTTTATTATTTGTACTTGCAGGGGGTTATGGTGGGTAGTACACTCAGTTCAGTGGGTAGAAATGGTAAGGCAAAATAGCTTACCAGATCGAAAAATAAAAAAACCACTAGCAGCTTAAGGGACATCAATGGCCACGGTAGACTACTTCGAACGCAAGCTTGACGATAAGCGACGGTTAACCATTCCGCCGGAACTTCGTGACAAGTTCGCAAGCGGAGCAGTAGTGACCAGAGGCTTCGGCCAGTACCTACATCTTTATCCCAAGGATGTATGGGAAAACTTGGTTGAGCCACGACTTGCCGGCGATATCCTAGACGAGCGCATAGCAGACCTGAACGTCCAATTTCGGATGGGGAAGGTCGACATGCAGCCCGACGGTAAACAGGGGCGCATCACACTCGAGCAACATTTGCTCGATTATGCCGGCATTAGCCGCGATGTGGTCGCTGTAGGTGTCGGACAGTACTGGCGTTTGATGGCTCCCGAGGCCGCAGCAGCCAAATAAGCTCGAAGCTCATTAACAATTTAGGCGAATAGAAAACCTCATTCGATCGAGGGCAGCTATTCGACAATCAACAAGTGGAAATAGATAGCAAACCACTATAAAAAAGGGCTTTGCACCTTTCAAAAACACCTCCCAAAACTCCACCTCACACATAAGTCTCTCAAAACTTAGATTCTGTGCGAAAAGTATTTATACATTTTGCTAAGAATCAACAAAAACAAAAACTATACAAAAAAACAAAAAGTTGATTGTCGATTAGGTGACCTTGCAAAAACAAAAACAAGACAAGATGCACCAAAACAAACACCAAAATAAACACAAACAGCACGTACCAGTATTACTAGACGAAGTTCTACAGTATCTGGATCCGAAGAGCGGGGAATCATATCTCGATCTGACGGCCGGTTACGGTGGACACGCTCGCGAAGTATTGGAACGGACTGGAAGCCTCACACAATCAGTGCTGGTTGACCGCGACAATAACGCGATCAACGTTCTCCGAGAGGAGTTCGGACCAAACACTGTGGACTTGCGGCAGTCGGATTTTCTGACGGCCACACAAGAGTTGATCGCCGAGGGGCGGCAATTCGATCTTATTTTGGCTGATTTGGGCGTATCGTCACCGCACCTTAACGAGGGCAAACGCGGCTTTGCCATTAACCAGAACGGTCCACTCGACATGCGAATGGACCAATCGCAGGCTTTAACTGCCGAAACTATAGTCAATACCTATAGCGAGGCAGCTTTGGTGGATATTCTGCAGCGCTGGGGCGAAGAGCCCAAGGCTAAGCAGATCGCCAATCTGATAGTCGCTAACCGACCATTCGGTAGCACTGACGAGTTAGCAGCGATTGGATCTAAGGCGTGGCCGGGTTACAGTCGGGTTCATCCGGCGACCAGAACTTTTCAGGCGCTGCGCATCGCAGTTAATGACGAGCTAGGGTTGCTAGAGCAGAGCCTACCACTGTGGTTTGAGCTGTTAGCGGAGGGTGGTCGCATTGCGATCATTAGCTTCCACAGTCTAGAAGACCGATTGGTTAAGAAAGCCTTGCAAGAAGTCGCCGGCGAACGTTACGACGCAGATCTACGATTACTCACCAAGCGTCCGGCTACGGCAAGCCCCTCAGAATTAGTTTTTAATCCGCGAGCTCGAAGCGCTAAGCTAAGAGCCGCAGTGAAAATAAAAAAGAAAGGGAATACTAATGCCTATCCAGGTAAAAAGTAGCTCCCGCGCCTACAAGATCCACGTCAAAGTGGTCTAAATAGGCAAAGTAGCGGTTCCAGCCTCACCAAATATGAGGCTGGACCTAAGATCACCTCATTAAACTAAAAATAAAAACAAAATGACATATTCAAGTTCCTTGGCCATGAACCGTTCTAGGTATCAGGGTCGCAACAAAAACTCCGTCAGCTTCCGTGCTACCACTCGCACGCTCGGACCAGTCAGTAACACTATTACACTGATTGTCTTGGCATGTCTTTTGGGTCTGCTGTATCTGACACAGGTCACTAAGACTAATGCCTACGGCTATCAGATCAACGCCTTGCAGGAAAAGCAGGCTAGTCTCAATAGTCAGCACGATGACTTAGAGGTTGATTCGGCACGTTTGCAGTCGCTTAGCCGTGTTAGTAGCAGTCCGGTAGCTAAGAGCCTTGTATCGGTTGCCCCTTCGGCTACTGCCAAAAACTAACGTTTGATATGGCTTTGCCAAACAAAAACGACGCAACTCAATCAGTCAAAAGAATCCGTATCTGGTACGGATTGTTGATTTTGGTGTTGGCGATTTTTGGTTTGAGGCTATTCTACATTCAGATTATCAATTATGGGCATTATCGTAGTGCCGCGCTGAGCGATCAGCTTAAGCAGTACGAGATTCCGGCACGGCGGGGGATTATTAAGGCTCACGATGGGTCTCGCGAGCTGCCAATCGTTCTTAATCAGCAGTTGTTCACCCTGTATGCCGATCCTGTCTATATTAAGAAACCGACTGAAGCTGCTGCTAAGGTTCAATCTGTAATTGGTGGCGATTCCTCTAAGTACGAACAGCAAATGAAGGCTAAGGATACGCGCTATGTGATTTTGGCTAAGAAGTTAAGCAAAGAGCAGCATGCCAAAATAGCCGCTCTCAAGCTGGCTGGTGTTGGAACTCAAGAACAAGACTATAGGACGTATCCGCAGGGCAGTCTGGTTTCGCAGGTTCTGGGCTTTGTTAACGACGAGAATATCGGTAAGTATGGTGTCGAGCAGGCGTTAAATAAGCAGCTTGATGGCACGGCCGGTGAGCTGAAGGCGATTACTGACGCTAGTGGTGTTCCATTGGCTGCCAGTCGTGATAATACCCGTGTAGCACCTAAGAATGGCGATGACATTACCTTAACCATAGATTTAGCCCTTCAGCAGCAACTGGAGACGATATTGGCGCAAGGCGTTAAGAGCTCTAAGGCCACGGCCGCCAGTGCTCTGATAATGGATACTAAGACTGGCGCCATTAAGGCCATGGGCAATGCGCCGACCTACGACCCTAGCAAATACTCTCAGGTTGATGACCCATCAGTGTTCCAGAACTCCGCGGTGTCACACCCGATTGAGATTGGTTCGTCGATGAAAACGCTGACCACCGCTGCAGCGCTTGACCAAGGCGTTATAAAGCCCAACCAGACTTACTATGATCCAGCTAAGTGGAAGATCGATGACTTTAATATCACGAACATCGAAGAGGACGGTGGCGCTGGCACGCGTAGTATTACTGATATTCTCAACCTTTCACTAAACACCGGTGTGACATGGGAGTTGATGCAAATGGGCGGCGGCGAAATCAACACCAAAGCTCGTGAGGCGTGGTACAACTACATGGCTAATCATTATATGTTCGGCAAGCCAACTGGCATTGAGCAGGGCTATGAGGCCGAGGGCTATATACCTGAGCCTAAAGATAACGGAGCTGGAATTGATCTTACTTACGCCAACACGGCTTTTGGGCAGGCTATGACCGCGACACCAATCCAGCTGGGCGCAGCCTTGGCATCTGTCGTTAACGGCGGCACTTACTACCAGCCATATCTAGTCGATAAGGCAACGCATTCTGATGGTAAGACAACCACCACAAAGCCAAAAGTAGTGAAGTCTCAAGTCGTTAGCGCTGGGACTGCCAAGGAAATAATACCGATGATGCAATACGTGGTCGAACACCACAACTTCTCGCCCAAGTTTGATCAGGGTGCCTACGTGGTTGGTGGCAAAACCGGAACGGCCCAGATTGCCAAACCGGGCGGGGGATACTATGACAACCAGTTTAACGGAACTTATGCTGGCTTTGTTGGCGGTGATTCGCCCGACTACGTGATAGTTGTCTTTGTCTATAAGCCCACCATTGGCGGCTACGCCGGAACCGCTGCCGCGCAGCCTATATTTGGTCAATTAGCCCACGTGTTGATAAATAATGCTTATGTATCACCGAAAGCCCAATAAACTAGCCAAAAATGATATAATAAAACAAAAAGAACACCTATGAACACACTGCACCTTGCCATTACGACACCCGAGCTCACTAGGATACTTGCCTTGGGCTTCTTTAGTTTCGTTCTGAGCATGCTTATTACACCGATTTACACCAGTGTGGCTTATAAATACCAGTGGTGGAAGCAGCAGCGTACCGAGGCATGGTCTGGTGGCACGGCCACCGTTTATCAGCAGCTTCATGCTGCCAAGCATAAACGCAATATACCGACCATGGCCGGCCTTATCTTTGTTTTATCAATATCTATTGTTACTTTGAGCGGCAACCTTACAAGGGGTCAGACGTGGCTGCCGCTAGCTGGTCTCGTTGCGGCAGCGGCAATCGGTCTTGTTGATGACGTGATGAATATTAAGAGTATCGGCTCGGGTATAGCAGGGATGAGCGCGCGACTTAAGTTTGGTCTATATAGTCTTATTCTGTTGGCTGGCGGCTGGTGGTTTTATGCAAAGCTTGGCGTTACTTCTATCTATTTGCCATGGATTCATCAGTGGCATATTGGCGTATTTGTAATCGCTTTATTCTGGCTGGTCGTGATCTCTACGGCTATATCGGTGAACTTTAGTGATGGTCTAGATGGTCTGGCTGGCGGCCTGCTAACTTCTTCGTTTATGGCCTATGCCATTATCGCCTCGGTGCAACACGAGTTTGTGCTAGCCGGCTTTTGCCTGACGGTTGTTGGAGCTTTGCTTAGCTATACATGGTTTAATATTTATCCGGCGCGGTTCTTTATGGGGGATACGGGGTCGTTTGCTCTGGGAACGGCACTGGGAATAATCGCACTGCAAACCGATACCGTCTATATATTGCCAATTATCGGCGCTGTCTACGTTATGGAAACCGGCTCAGTCATTATCAATCGTATGTCACGCAAGTTTCGGAATGGTAAAAAGGTTTTCTTGTCATCACCGATACATCACCACTTTGAGGCGCTTGGTTGGCCCGAGACCAAAGTTACTATGCGTTTTTGGATTCTTGGTCAAATCGCCAGTGTTATTGGCTTAATCATCTTCTTAACTAGCGGGCAGGTTTAAGCCGTGAGGCCGACACAAGCCGCACCGCGACGACGTCCGCTGAGTAACCTTAGCGAACTTACCCTAGGACGCAAACACAAACCCGATTACTGGCTGCTGATATGGTGTGCTGCTTTACTGGCAATTGGCCTTATCGTTGTTTATGCCATCAGCCCAGCATTGAGTGCGGCTAATCACGTGACAGGCAACTACTATGTTGGTAAGCAATTGCTAGCGATTGGACTGAGTCTAATCGCTTTTACAGTCACTGCCAAGGTTCCGTTATCATGGTGGCGCCAAGCCTACAAACCTCTGTTAATAGCCGCCGGAATAGCAACTATATTGGCTCTCATATTGCCGGTGAATCCGGCCTATCCAGCGCACCGCTGGGTGCGTCTTGGTAGTTTGTCGTTTCAGTCAGTTGAGCTAGTTAAGTTTGCCTTGATGATTTGGATGGCTGGCTTTTTGGCGCAGAGCATCAAGCAGGGAACCATCGCTAGTGCCAACCTAACTCTTAAGCCAATCCTAGTCGCTTTAGGAATCGTGGCTGTGCTGATTGTTGGTGTGCAGAGTGACCTTGGTTCGGCCGGTGTCATGGTGGCCATGGTTGCCACGATGGCCTTTGTAGCAGGGCTGCCGATGGGTCGCATTGTTTTGATTGGCGGAATTGTCATGATTGGTCTGATTATGGCAGTGTCATCGACGCCGTATCGACGTGATCGATTGCAGAGCTTTTTACATCCTGAAGCACATTGCCAAACAACCGGTTATCAGGCGTGTCAGGCTCTGATCGCGGTCGGTTCTGGCGGAATGATTGGTCTGGGACTTGGCAGTAGCGTACAAGCTTATGGATATCTACCCGAGGCTGCCAACGACTCGATTTTTGCTATATATGCCGAGAAGTTTGGCTTTATTGGCAGCATAATCCTGTTGGCGGTTTTTGTGGCATTCTTCTCAAGACTAAAGAGTATAGCCGAACGTATGCCTGATGACTTTAGCCGTTTATTGGTGGTCGGAGTCCTAGCGTGGCTGAGCGTTCAAGCTCTGATTAATGTTGGGGCTATGATTGGGCTACTGCCGCTTAAGGGCATAACACTGCCATTTATAAGCTATGGCGGTACCAGTGTGGTGTTTGCGGCCGCAGCTGTTGGTTTGGCCTTTCAGGCCTCGCAGTATGCCGCCTATGATGCGCCTCGTATTCGTGAAGACCAAGCCGGACGCCGTCGCTTTGATAATAATGCTTCGCGGAGGGCAAACTATTGAGCTTAATTGTACTGACTGGCGGCGGCTCGGGCGGACACATAACGCCTTTGCTCGCTGTCGCTACGGAGCTCAAGCAGCGGCAGCCTGACACTAAGATTGTCTATATCGGTCAACGCGGTGACAACCTTGGCGATATACCTAAGGCGCACGAGGCTATTGACGAGGTCTATACAGTTCGTGCTGGTAAATTTCGGCGTTATCACGGCGAAAGCTTTCTCCGTCAGTTACTAGATATTCCGACGCTGTTTAAGAATATTCGCGACTTCTTTTATGTGATTATTGGATTTTTCCAGAGTTGGCGTCTGCTTCGTCGTTTGCAGCCTGATGTGGTGTTTATCAAGGGTGGATTTGTTGGGGTTCCGGTTGGCTTGAGTGCCGCTGCGCTGCGAATTCCTTATGTGACACATGATTCTGATGCTACAGCTGGACTGGCTAACAGGATAATTAGCCCCGGTGCAAAAATGCATGCCGTGGCTCTGCCGGCCGAGAACTATGAATACCCATCTGACAAGACAGTTATGACGGGTATTCCATTGCAGGCTGATTTTGTACCAGTTGATGAAGCTCTTAAGCAGAAGTATCGCAGCTCTCTTAAGTTGCCAGCCAGTGCTAAAGTTCTGTTTGTGATCGGTGGTGGTCTGGGCTCGCAGCGCGTCAATCAAGCCGTCTCGGAGGCTATTCCTCATCTGTTGCATGAGTTTAGGGATCTGTACGTTATTCACGCTGTTGGGCGGGCTAATAAGACCGACATGAAGACCCTCTATGCTGAGAAGTTACCTGCGGCAGAGCAGGGGAGGCTACAGGTGTTTGATTATCTCAATGATGTCTATCGCTACAGTGGAGCAGCCGATGTGATTATTACTAGGGCAGGGGCGACAAATCTGGCGGAATTTGCTCTGCAGGGCAAAGCCTGTGTGGTAGTGCCAAGTCCTTTCTTGGCTGGCGGCCACCAGCTTAAGAACGCGCAATATTTAGCGGACAATGAGGCGGCGATAGTAATTGATGAAACCGACCTTTCGGCTGATCCTAACAGATTGGCACATCTTGTCAGTAGCCTCCTCAGTGATACTAAAAAGCAACAGCATTTGAGTGAGCAACTGTCCAAGTTTGCCAAGCCGCGAGCCACCCAAGAGCTAGCCCAGTTAATTCTAGAGCAAATCCGCAAATGAGACTGCGACGCAAAGCCCCACCAACCTCTCGTAGACAAAGGGTTAGCAGCGGTGAGCCGGCTAGGCCATCTAGCTCTTTCTCTTATCGGTCACGTCGCTCGGATCGGTCTCGAGAAACAGGACGCCAAACTCAATATGAGTTGACTAAGCGCAAAGCCGGCAAGCTCGGTCGCTATTGGGCGCAGCGATTTGGTCTCGTGGTGCTTTTGCTAGCAGTAGTTGTTTCGCTTTTTAACGTCTTGAGCCTGTCGCCCAAAGCCAAAGTTATGCCTCTAGCAACAGATGGTAGCAGGGCTTTTTTGAGGCCAGCGGAGACTTATGAGGCGGCCGCCAACGAGCTCTTAGGTAACTCGCTTTGGAATCATAACAAAATCACCGTTGATACAGGCGACATCAGCAAAGGCCTGCTCGATAAATTTCCGGAGTTAACAGATGTCACCGTGACTATTCCACTGTTAGCCAACCGGCCTTTGGTGTATGTAGAGCCAGCCCAACCAGCTTTGATACTGGTGGCCACTAACGGCTCATTTGTTGTTGATAACAATGGCAAAGCTCTTATATTTGGCTCTAGCCCAGAAGATCTCAATCAACCCAAGCTACCTATCTTAAATGATCAGAGTGGTCTCAGGATAAAACTTAACCATCAGGCCTTATCAGCGGCCAATGTGCGCTTTATAGAGGCAGTTCGTGGCCAATTGGCCGCCAAACAGCTATCAGTGGCGGCTATGACACTTCCGGCCTCTAGTCGCGAGCTTGATGTCCAGATAGCGGGGCAGCCCTACTTCGTGAAGTTTAATCTACAGAGTGATACTCCGAGAGAGCAGGCGGGTACACTGCTCGCTACCTTAGCCACACTAAAGAAGCAGAACATTGTACCAGCGCGTTACATAGATGTGCGAGTCGATGGCCGCGCGTATTATCAATAGTCCCCCTGTTCTGCTACCCCGCTTGTTCGCAAAATGTTCACACTTTGGCAATTTACCGCATCGTCAAAAAAACTATATAAACATATCGTATTAGCCAAAAGTCAAATTTTTACAATATTGACGGAAAGGCAGGGGATATAAATATTTATAATAATATGGCGAAAAAGCAATAGTTTCACGGCAATACTGTGGAAAAGTCAAATAGCGCAACAAAAAGCGACGTAGCACTAGGCCTATAACGGGGCCTTATACATGAAGCTATGGAATACAAGCCGGTATGTGCACGCGTAGTGAACGCATAAGTCATAAACATCAAAACATAGCAGTATTAGCCAATTACTCCCCTACAGCGGGGGTATACGAACTCATCTATCAATCAGATGTTCGAGTCGCAAAATATACATTGTGCGACACGATGTCTGTAGCTCGGACATGCAACCTAACCCGTCTGCACCCTTAATAAATTTTATTAACCCGCTCGTATTTATATATAAATTTTTGCACGCACCTGCTCTACTGCCATGCTTCTAGTAAAACTGTTATTTAGCTGCGCTGCTATTCGATTCACCCGTTCAGTCTTTGTTCGTATTTTGTTTGCAAACTAGATAACAAATATTTTAGCTATGAACGCCGTACCTTTTTGGCGGATCCATTTTAAGGGTCTTTGGTCGTTCTTGGGGTTCTTCTGGTTTGTGGCTTTGAGGCTTGGGTTGGTTAAGAAGATCAGTCATGCTGTTAGCAAGATGATCAACGCCTTCAGTTGGACGTTTATCTGTGCCCACGCTTACTGGTACTGGCGAAGAACCGCCAAAGCCAGCATTACCAGCGCTAACTTGGCCGCGACGTACATCTCGTTCTATGCCACTGGCTTCAGCCACGGATTCTTTGAGAATCAATGCGAAGTCTTTCCTGAGGCCTTCAGGCATTAAAGATAAATAGGCTGCAACACGCGCTCTGGCTTGCTCCAGTTCAGATATGGCCTGCTCTGGTGTTGGCGGCTGTGATTCTGCTGGATTACCAGTCATAACTTATGCTTCGTCGAGAGCGTAAGTAGCTTTGGCAACGCGCTTGAACTGCGGCTTGCCCTGTAGGTTCAGGAGAATAGTAGTTTCTTTGACAAAGCGGCTCTTAAGAACGCGCTTAACGATCTCGTCACGGTGAAGTGGCTCGTTGGCGGCACGTAGGACGTCGCTGATAACATCGGCGACAGTTCCCTTTTCGTAACCCCATTCTTTGAGGGCGTAGATACCGCGACCGATAAGAACGAAGCGCTTATCTTTGATAAGTTCGTTGTGAATAGCTTGGGTAGTAACGTCTTTGCGCTTGAAGTCGCTGTCCTTGATGGCTTCGGCGATTTCGTTGAAGTGCATTTGCTTGCCGTTTTCTTTGAGGATAACGTAGATCTTGTCACGAATGTTCTTAGGGTTAACCATTGGCCACTTGATAAGACCCCAGCGGTCGTTGAGAGTAGCAAGGTGCTTACTTGTGCTTGCTAGTGCAGCAGCTTCGGCCTCGTCGGTGATGCCGGCAGTCTTAGCAATGTCTTTGATGCTCTTAGGCTCGCCGATTTGCTTAATGGTGGCGATAAGTGCGGTCACCTTGGTCTTAAGGGCTTTGTCGTCATAAGCGGCTTTGACGGCTACGCTGTTGAAGAAGTTGTCGTCCTCTTGGATAACTGTTAGCTCAGGAGCAAGTTGGCTCAAGAAGGCTACGCGAGCCTGCTCTTCCCTGTTAGGAGTCTCGGTTAGCTGTGAAGTTAGCTTGCTGACGCGAGCTACACCACCCGAAGCTTGCAATAAGCCAAGAACGGTCTCTTGGAAGGCTGCTACATGAGGTAGGCTACCCTGCTCTGCTGCGCCACTAAGACGTGTAACAACGGCTTTTTCGAGCTGACGAACACGCTCACGGGTAATACCTAGCATCTCACCAATCTGTTCCAGAGTCTCTTTGCGATCAAACAGACCAAAACGACGCCCTATAATTTCGCGTTCGCGTTCGCGATCGATAGTCGCCAAAACATCGGTGACAAGCTGTTCGGTCTTGAGTTGGGTCGTAGGATCAGATGTGGTTTGAGCCATATGGTTATTTGTTCCCTAATAAGTTAATTAAGCACTATTATAAAACTAATAATTTTAAAAGTCAACACTTTGTCTTTATTTAATTGTATTGTAGCACATTCATGACAGTTGTGCGTATAAGATGTTGTAGAAATATTACCACGCCACGGGCTTTACTATCAAGCAAATAACTGATTGAGAAAGTGCTTAAGCTCGGGCCTAGGCTGTGGATTACTTTTTGGCTTTGGTGGCCTTTTTGCCGCGGCGGAAGCCGCCTCTTTTTTTGGCTGGTGCGGCTGCTAGCAGCTTCTTGGCCTCGGCCTCTGTTATCTTGGTCGGATCAACATCTTTAGCGATACGGGCGTTCTTTTTGCCGTCGGTGATATATGGACCGTAAGGACCGTTTAACACCTTGAGACCGCTTGGGAACTCGTTGATATTCTTGGCAGCATCCTTGGCGAGCTTCTCTGCATACAGCTCCAGAGCCTCCTCGAGAGTTATTGTCTGCGGGTCGAGTGGCTTAATAGATACAAAAGTCTTATCAACTTGGACATAAGGTCCAAATCGACCGATGTTAGCCTTAATATCTTGGCCGTCCTTTGTTTTGCCAACTAATCTAGGCAGTTTGAACATCTCTAGGGCTTGCTCAAGGGTTACGGTATCAATGGTTGTTTCCTTGGGCATTGGGGCGAAGGCTGGCTTTTTGTCTTCGTCGGCGGTGTCACCCTTCTGTAACATCGGTCCATAGCGACCAAAACGAGCGAAGATTGGCTCTTTTGACTTGGGGTCGAGGCCTAGCTCGCGGGCTTGTGAGACTTCTTGTCGTGAGATATCGGCCGACTTCTCCACTAGCGGGTGGAAAGTCTTATAAAAGTCGCCAATCATATCCTGCCACGCCTGTTTGCCATCGGCTATATTGTCAAAGTCGGCCTCAACTTTGGCCGTGAAGTCATAATCGACGATCGATGGGAAGTATTTGACCAAAAAGTCGGTCACAACCTCGGCTATACCAGTTGGAACAAGCTTGTTGCGGTCGGCACCAGTGATAACCTTGTCAGTTACAGTATCGATCTTGTCTTTGACGAGTGTAATAGTGGTGACGTCGCGTTCTTTGCCCTCGAGGTCGGTCTTCTCGACGTAGCCACGGGTCTGAATCGTCGAGATGGTTGGGGCGTAGGTGCTCGGACGGCCGATGCCTAGTTCTTCGAGCTTTTTGACTAAGGCAGCCTCTGAGTAGCGGGCTGAGGCGCGGCTAAAGGTCTCGGTAGCCGTTATGTCTTGGGTATCTAGGCTTTGGCCGACGCTGACCGATGGCAGAATGACGTCGTCTTTGCCACCACCATACACCTTCATAAAGCCATCAAAGCGAAGAATCTCGCCCTTGGCGACAAACAGCTCTGGCTGAGTGCTGATGCTGATAGAAACCTCGGTGCGCTCTAACTTGGCCGGACTCATCTGACTTGCCAAAGTGCGTTGCCAGATTAGTTGATAAAGCTTTTGTTGCTGGGAGTCGTCACCAGCGTTGGTGTTGCTGAAGTCGGTTGGACGAATAGCTTCGTGAGCCTCCTGCGCGTTAGAGCTCTTGGTCTTGTACTGACGGACTTGGTGATAATTGTCGCCATATGATTTCTTGATATAGCTCTCAGCGGCGCCTATAGCTTGTCCTGATAGAGTGGTGCTGTCAGTACGCATGTAGGTAATGCGACCAGATTCGTAGAGGCGTTGAGCCAAGGTCATAGTCTGTCTAACGCTATAGCCAAGTCGACGGCTGGCTTCTTGCTGAAGTGTGCTGGTGGTGAACGGCGCGCTTGGGTTGCGGCTGCCTGGCTTTTGCTCAATGTTGGTTACCTTGTAGTCGGCGCCAATAACCTTCTTTAGCCATGCTTCTGAGGTTTTTGCATCAGGTAGCTTGATGGCAAGCTCGGCTGGAATCTCGTGGCCCTTGTCCACGAAAGTAGCAGTAACTTTAAAAGAACTCTCGGCATCAAAGTCGCGGATTTCGCGTTCGCGCTCCACAATTAGACGAACGGCCACTGATTGAACACGGCCGGCGCTGAGGCCTGTGCGAACCTTCTTCCATAGAACTGGTGATAATTCGTAGCCAACTAGACGGTCAAGAACTCGGCGAGCCTGCTGGGCGTCGACTAGCTTGGTGTCAACGGTGCGCGGGTTCTTGATGGCAGCCTCAATGGCTGTCTTGGTGATCTCGTGGAAGACGATTCGCTTAGTCTTGGTTGGGTCGAGCTTGAGAGCGTACGCGAGGTGCCACGCAATCGCCTCTCCTTCGCGGTCTTCATCGCTTGCTAGCCAGACTTCGCTGCCGGCGGCAGCCTTCTTGAGCGCGCTGATAACTTTGCGCTTGTCGGCGCTAACCTCGTAGTGGGGCTCAAAGTTCTTCTCGATATCAATGTTAAGACCCTTTTTAGGCAGGTCACGAATATGACCAAAACTACTCAAGACCGTGTAATCTTTACCGAGAAGTTTTTCGATTGTTTTGGCCTTTGCGGGGCTCTCTACGATGACGAGATTCTTTGACATAACGTACTACATCTAAGCGCAATTACGGTAAGAATGCAAACTATATATAAGAACACCCAAAATTTTTAGAAATTCTGTCCGACTTTGAAGCCGACCCATATCCCAAAGAAGGCGCCAACAGTACTCAGCAGTAGACTCCAGATACTTAGCCAGTTGCCGCCAGTCATGGCCGCGCCAATCCAACCACCGATTGTGCTGAATACGATGATGCCCAGTAAAATTATCATTCTCATGTCTATAGTCTAGCATTCGTCATCAGTAGATGCCCCACTTGTCGGCTCCGAGTGGACGAATCTTGCCGCCTAGCTCCAGCATTGTCAGGGCTTGGCTAAAGTGGCTGGCACTCAACCCGCTGATGTCCAGTAGCTGATGGCCATCGCTAATGCCTCGCACCATAAGATCAAGAATGGCTTGCTCGTTAGCGTTGCGACCTTTGATGAGGCGCGCGGTCTCGTTAACCTTGATGCCCAAAACGTGCATAACGTCGGCATACGATGTTACGGGTGTGGCGCCAGTCTTGATCAGATTATTGGTGCCAACTGAGCCTTGGCTAGTAATGTTGCCCGGCACAGCCAAGACCGTCTTGCCCTGATCTAGCGCAAAGTTGGAAGTATGAAGACTGCCGCTCTTCTCGGCCGCCTCTGTTATTAGCAAGGCATCGGCTAGCCCTGACACAATCCGGTTACGGGCTATGAAGTATTGCTTAACAGGGTGCGTGCCTGCTGGATACTCGCTAACTAATGCCCCGCCCTTGTCGAGGATGTCTTGGGCAAGATCACGGTTGGTGGCTGGCGCTATGGCCTCCAGAGGGCTCGGTAGGACGGCTATAGCTAGCCCACCGGCATCAAGGGCGGCTCTGTGGGCTGTATAGTCTACGCCGAAGGCTAGGCCGCTTATAATCACAATGCCCTGCTCCGCCAGCTCGCGGGCTAGTCGAATAGTCACCTGTCGACCATATGGCGATATGCTGCGGCTGCCTACTATTGCTACTCTTGGCTTCTTGAGAAGATCACCTAGCGGCTGTCCGGCGTGGTAAAGCTCTTGCGGCGGATTGGGAATATTGCGCAGTAACTCCGGATAACCTGATGAGTTAAGCGTTAGCTTCTTGACTAACATGATAAAATATATTTAAGTATTGACATGACGACATGAATTTGCTAGAATGGCAAGTTATGAGTCCTCGTTAGCGAGGATTTAAGCACCTTATACCCCATTCTAACGTCTCAGTTGCCTAGAGGTAATATGATTTAATCATTATTTAATCTTTGATGACTGAGCAAAATCGTTAGATTGTTTTAGAGCGATTGCTTGAAAAGTTGTTACCCTCCACTTATCATTGCACGTCAGGCTTGCCTGACACGCTCTAAAGCAAACTAACCCCTTTAACTAGATTCCTCGATCAGTTTCGGCTGATCCCGGGGTCCCCGATCAATGTGAGCCTAAATGGTAGCCTCTCCTTGGAGTGGCTGACACGTGTCACTTTATATATTTAGACATCGATGTTTCGCCGGGGTGGGTTGAAGGGCCGGACACGACTCGTTCGTGTCCATCAATGAGTCTCCAGCGGTGCCCACCCCCTCTGGAGGCTCTTTTATTTGACAAAGATTAATTACGCACGTATAAAATACTAGACGAAAAGGATGATGCGTGGACAGGAACGAGCTCGAAGACATTAAAAAAGGTATTGAGATTATCGGTGATGCCGATGCTATTCAGAATCGCCGAATATACGAGCTCACCGAAGAACTTATGGATATGGATCTGCAAGCGGTTCAGGATCGCATGGATCTGGCCGCCTCCATGCTAAATGTCTTTTGTGACGAGTATGTTCAGGATAGAGATTTGGCTCCTGCTTATCGCGGAAGAGGTGAAGAAGATCCAGCGCAGAGCCTGATGGCGGGCGGTTCATTTGTCGAGACCAGCACCTTAGGAGACGACAAACTCAAGCTGTCGTACAGCGATGTGTCGGGCTGTCATGCAAATTGTCCAGATTATGACACGACTAGGTGGCATCATGGCGGTCCAAACGCACGTTTCAGGCGCGTAACGTTATCAATGTACTCCGAAAACACTGCCTATTGGACGGTGTTTGACGTCGAAACTATTCCGCATGATCCGCTTGACGCTTTCGAAGTTGGCAGTGATGCTTACCGGACCCACATAGAAACGTATGTCGCACCCCTGCTTGAAGCGGCCGAGACAATCGATGCCTTGCTCGGCGACATCAACGACAACAGCGGAATAGCTCTCTACTAGACCAAGAAGCTGCGGGTGTCGCGAGGTAATTCGGTGCCGAAGAGATATTCGGTGATAATTGCGTTAACTTCGCGCACAAGGTTGGGCAGCTGTGCTTGCTCCTCATCTGAGAACTTCTGCAGGACGAACTTTTCGCTGCTGATCCGTGCTGGGCTCTTGGGGCCTATCCCGATGCGGATTCGACCGTAGTTTTCGCCTAGGTGCTCCGTGACGGATTTGATACCGTTGTGGCCGGCACTAGAGCCGCCGACGCGCAAGCGAATCTGGCCAAAGTCGACATCGAGTTCGTCGTGAATGACGACGATATTGTCTGGAGTGATCCTAAAGAAGCTGGCTACTGCTTGTACGGCTTCACCGCTTAGATTCATGAAGGTTGTTGGTTTGATTGCAATAACTCGTGTGTTGCCGAACTGGCCGCTGCTCATGAGGCATTTGAGGTCTTTCTTTTCTATCCAGCCTGCCATCTCATCGGACTTGTCGACGAACTCATCTATACACAAGAAGCCAACATTATGGCGAGTTAGGTCGTACTCTTTACCAATGTTACCGAGCCCAACCAGCAGAACGGTCTTGTTGAGTCCGACGCTGTAGTACATGGTTGGGTCGCTAGTCTGTGGACGGTTCTGGAACAGTGACATTTAGTAGACGGCCTTGTCGTTATTGCTAGAACGCTCGCGCTCAATAATGTCTTTGTTGCGGCGCTTGGTTGGACTGTCGCCGTGCTTGTGGGTAACGTGCTTTTCGATGAACCAAAGCTGAATCGGTGTGCCTTCGTAGCCGTACTCCTTGCGCAAGCGGGTCTCCAGATAACGGCGGTAGCTCCAGTGAACGTATTTGCTGTGGCTGGCAAAGATCTTGAAGGCTGGAGTTGGGTTGTCGCTCTCTTGAACCATGTAGTTGAGCTTAGGGGTGCGGTTCTTGAGGCCAGCTGGTGGGTGGGTGTCAGTAGCCTGTCGTAACCACTTATTAAGGGCTGGTGTGGCAATGCGCTTGTTGCGCTGCTCGTCGATGTCGCTAGCTAGGTCGAAGAGCTTGGTGACGTTCTGTCCCGTGACGGAGCTGGTAAAGATTAGTGGTGCCCAAGGTACGAAGTCAAAGTTGCGGCCAATCTTTGGTGCTAGCGCATCGCGGGTGAAGGCGTCTTTGTCTTCTACAGAATCCCATTTGCTGACAACAAGTACGAGGCCTTTGCCAGCGTCTTTGACCATGCCGGCGATTTTTTGATCAAGTTGAACGTTGAGTTCGTTGACGTCCATTAGCAAGAAGCAAACATCAGCCTCTTCGATAGCGGCTAGAGCACGAATAACGCTAAAGCGCTCAATACCGACCTCGATCTTGCCACTGCGCCTAATGCCGGCGGTGTCGAGTAGCTCCACCTCGCGGCCTTGATAGCGAACGATTGTATGGTTGACGTCACGAGTCGTGCCGGCGCGGTCAGCCACGACAGCCTGCTGCTTCTTAGCCAGAGTGTTGAAGAGCTGAGACTTGCCAACGTTTGGTCGGCCGACAATAGCGATCTTAAGGCGGTCATCATCATCTGTGATCACGGCCTTAGGGATAATAGCCACAAGCGTGTCTAGGAGCTGTTCTATGCCCTTTTGCTGGGTTGTACTGGTGCGAATGATCGGTTTGATGCCGAGACGGTCAAAGCCGCTTAGATCGAGGCCTTTGGCCTTGTCGAGTTTGTTGATAACTAAGAAAACCGGCTTTTTGGTGCGAAGGGCCATCTTGGCGACGCGGCGGTCTTCCTCGGTGATTGGCACATCGGCCTCGACCAATACCCAAATAACATCGGCGCTATCAGCGGCTTGAGTCACCTGCTCCTGAATTGTAAACTCAAAATCATCCTCAGGATCTTTAATACCAGCGGTATCTACTAGCCAAAAATGCTGGTCTTTGTACTCGGCCTTTGACGCGATGCTGTCTCTGGTGGTACCAGCCTCGCGGGCCACGATTGCCTCGCGCCGATCAAGAATCGCGTTGAACAAGCTGGACTTGCCGACATTGGCGCGCCCGACGATCGCAACGATTGGTAACTTTTTGCTCATTGTAATAAGTATAACAGATAAGCGGGATTGACGAAAGCCCTTTTGGATGATAAAATAATCCTAAACTTATTGAGGAATATGAAATGAAGCTAGCAGCCCTAGGTCCAGAAGGTACATACAGTAGTCAGGCCGCTCGAGAATACGACCCTGAAGCTGAGTTGGTTCTGGCGAGTACCATACCAGAAGCCATAGCGATGGTTGCCTCTGGCGACTGCCGTCGAGGGCTAATTCCTCTAGAGAATTCTATTGAAGGTACAGTTCGACCTTCTTTTGACGGGCTTTTTGATCATGGACTTTTTGTTCATGACGAACACGAGATGGAAATAAGTCACACTCTTTGGGGTACCGAAACTTCCGTAACCTCTGACGATGTTATGGAAGTTCATTCGCACGAGCAAGCTCTTGGCCAGTGTCGTGAGTATCTTGATAGAAATTACCCGAAGGCTGTTAGAGTTCCTTCTGCAAGCACCGCCGCAGCTATTAAGCGTGTCGCCAAGAGCGATCGTTCTTATATTGTGGCGATTGGTCCTGACTTTGCTGGTCGCAAGCATGGACTGTCAAAGATTGATGAAGCCATCGAGGATCAGCCAAATAATATTACCCAATTTGTGGCCTTCTCTAAGCAGCCTAAAGCTCGCAAGCCACTAGGTTTTACGCTGGTTGCCTTGATTCCAGAAAAGAACCGCCCCGGACTTCTGAGAGATATTGCGACTGTTATTGAGCCGAAAGATGCAGCCGAAGATCGTGGCGACATCGACATGTCCAGATTTGAGGCTCGCCCCAGCAGGACAAAACTTGGCGAATATATCTTTTACGCAAGGCTAGAAATGCCTAGTGATGATCCTCGGTTTGAGACTCTAGTTGACGAACTAGCAGACATGGAAGACGGTGGTGTTCTGTTGCACCGAATGACCGCCGAGAGCTAATCCTCAACAAGCTTGTAGCGCTGAGTTGGTGCCATTTGATCTAGTCGGTAAGGGCCAAAAACGCTGCGGTGAAGCTTGGTCACGGTGTAGCCGAGTGATTCGAAGGTGCGGCGAATCTGGCGATTGCGACCTTCTTGCATAGTGATTTGCCAGTCTTTGCCGGCTTCGTCTAGCTTTTGCAGACCTAGTTGGCTGCGACCATCATCTAGCTGAACGCCGATATCGTTGATCATTTGCTGGTGCAGTGGCGCTAATGACGTACTGAGACTGATCTCGTAGATCTTGGTCTTGGCATAGCGCGGATGGGTTAATTGATTGGCTAGATCACCGTCATTGGTCATTAGCAGCAGACCAGAAGAATTCTTATCAAGCCGACCAATCGACTTCAAAACTTGATACTCCGGTGGCAACAAATCGTAAACCGTCTGACTGCCCTGCCCGTCCCGAGAACAGACATAACCAACTGGCTTATTGAGCATAACGGTTATGGTCTTGACAGCGGGTGTAATAGAACGCCCGTCAAGTGCCACCTTATCCGTCTCAATTACCTCGTCACCAAGGGTGGCTAAGCGTTGATTAAGAGTCACCCTGCCCTCTTGGACAGCCTTGTCGGCGGCACGCCGACTAAGACCGGTGCCTTGAGCCACGAACTTATTAATACGCATTTAGAGTTTAGAGAGCTATGTTAGAGGGATCGTTGGGATCGCTAGGAGCCGGTGCCGGGGCTGGCGTAGGTGCTATCGTGCTTGAAGGAGTGGCTGCTGGTTGAGCGGTTGGGCCGGCTGGTGATGATGGCGTGGTAGTTTGAGAGCCGTCAGCATCGGTAGCGACTACGGCGGTTGGAGCGGCGGCTTCTTCTTTGGCGGTCTCGATCGCTAGTAGTGCGTCGAGATCTTTCTTGGGGCCATTATCGGGAGGTGAGATTATCTTCTTGCGGGCAATTTCTACGCTGCTACCGTCAGTTTCTTCGTTTGAGGTTTCTTCTGGGGCTTCAGCGGTCTCTGGCTCGGCTTCTGGAGCTGGTGCCGGTTCTGCCGGAGCTTCGCCACTGGTGTTGGCTGCAAAGGCTTCGACTGCTTCGTCTACTAACTTGTCGTCGTCAGCAGCGTCAGTGTCAGTGGAGGTTGCTGCATCAGAGGTATCGTCAGCTACAGGTGCAGGTGCGTCACTGCCGGCGCCGGCTACAAAGTCTTCTATCTGGGTTTCGACGGCGGTCTCTTCTTGGGTTGTTGACTGAACGGCGGCTTCGCTAGGCTCCGGAGCTGGCTCGGGAGCTACGGCAACAGGAGTTTCGACTGGTTCTGGAGCGGGAGCTGGTGCTGGCTCAGGGGTTGGAGCGGGTTCTGGTACGACCTCGGGGGCTGGCTCGACCGGAGGGGTCTCAACGGCAGGTGCTTCAACAACGGCTGGCGCTTCTTGCGTGGCCTCTGGAGCGGACTCAGGAGTAGTCTCAGGCGTAGGAGCTTCAGCTGCAGGAGCGGTGTCTGCGCCGCTATCTTGCAATAATTCGTGGGTAACTTTGACGATATCTTCTAGGGTAACCTGAGATTTGACGAGGTAGCGGTCGGCGCCGAGGAGGTCGGCCCGCTTTTGGTCGTCGCTCTGGCCTAGAGCGGTCAGCATGATCACCTTTACATCTTTGAGACCGTCAGTGTTACGCAAGATGTCGAGCATCTCAAAGCCACTGATCTTAGGCATCATGACGTCAGAAATTATAAGATCTGGCTTTTCGGCTTTGGCGACAACTAGTGCCTCTTCGCCATCTTTGGCGGATACTATGTTGTAACCCTCGGCTTGTAGACGAGCCTCATAGATTTCTCGTAGGTTGTTGTCGTCTTCGGCCAGCATTATCTTTGACATGGTTATTACCCCTGATTATTGTGCTTATGGTACGTTGTCATTTATTGTATCATGGTGTCACGCTAGAACTAACAGGTTTGGCGTTGACGCTGTTGGCGTCTGATGCCAGAAGCGCCGTCGCCTTATCGTTAGACAGGCGTGGTAAGTTGATGTAGAAGCTGCTGCCCTTGCCGACTTGGCTCTCAACCCAGATGCGCCCATTGTAGAGCTCGATGATCTTACGACAGATGAATAAGCCCAATCCGGTGCCGCCGATGGTGCGGGTAGCCGAGTTGTCTACGCGGTAGAACTTTTGGAACAGGTGCGCTAGATCCTCCACCGGAATGCCCAGACCAGTATCTTTAATAAAGAACTGAGCAACGTTGGTGTCGCCGGTTATGCCGATGGTGATTCGGCCTTTCTCGGTGTATTTGACGGCGTTGTCGAACAGATTGGTGATTACCTCACGCAAGCGATCGGGGTCGGCGTAAACGTAGTACAAAGGCCTGACGACGCGGGCATTGGTAGCGTTGACCGTACTGCCGGCTTCGCTCAAGAAGTCCATAGCAAGGCCCTTCTTTTCGGCGACTAGTCTTAGGCCGTCGGTTATCTGCTCAACGTAGCTGCCGAGCTCAACTACGCTTGGGTTGCTGGTTAGGCGGCCATCCTCGGCTTTGGCGCTGGTTAGAAGGTCTTGGAACAGCGCGCCTAGGTGTTGGGTGCTGGAGTGGGCCTTCTCTAAGTAGCCACGCGCACCGGGGTCGATCTTGCTGACCTTTTCGTTGAGCGCCAAGGCTAAGTAGCCTTCAATGGCGGCTACAGGCGTGCGCATTTCGTGGCTGGCGGTGCTAATAAAGTCAGCGCGTTGCTGCTCGGCTTTGCGGGCCTCGCTAACGTCACGTAGCACCGCTACGGCTCCAACAAACTCATTAGTCTTAGGCAGCAAGATTGGTGACATGATGACCGAGACGATGGTCTTTTTGTCTTTGCGACCAACCAGCTGCATGGTTTCGCTGATCTGTTTCTGCTGCTTGATAACGTTGATGAATGGGTTGGTGTCGGCCTCGAGTTCTTTGCCGTCCTCGTGTGTGAGGTGAATGACTTTGACGGCTTCCATGTCGTTGGCTTCGTCGACTGCCCATTCGGTCATAGCACTGGCAGCTGGGTTGATTAGGCTGATCTCCCCTTCGGTGTTGATAACTACCACGCCGTCGGCAATGGACTGAATCAGAATCTCGGACTGCTGCTGATTATTTTTGAGTAGCCCCGCCAGATGACTAACCTTTTGGCTTTCTTGATCGATGTAGCGATGGCGCCACATAAAGTAGCTGATAACACACATCAGATAGCCCACGGCCAGAATTCCTACGGCTTCCACACTAATGCCGTTAGCTGAGTTGACGTGCGGAATCGATATCAGGATGTACAGGCTCAGCAGCAGTACGCCACCGATGATTGGATAAATTCCGACAATGCCACTAAAAAAGAACATCGTGTAGAGTACCGCGATATACAGCGAATGTGACCAGTCGGTAACGTTTATCAGGTTGATGACGTTGGTTAGCTGAATCATCGACAAAAGAAGAGTGGCAAAGTTGAGGCCCAACGTCTCAGAATGCCGCTTATATAAGGTGAATCTGTACGCAAGTGTTACTAGGGCCAAAACGACCGTCGAGCCGGTTATGCCCCACGCATCCAAATGATCGCCAACAAACGGCACAAACAGACCGATTACTCGAACGGCCAGAATGGCAATTGCTGAGATGGTGATCCACCATGTATAGCCAACGTACCACCGCTTATCGACTGATTCCATCATACTTAAGAGGTATTATATAGATATTACGCTTATGCTACCAGTGGAGTCTCATCTGGACACAATACCCCGCTTGTGGTAGTATTCTACCCCTAGTACAGCGCTAATAATTGTTTTACTTTTAGAGCGCCGTCGACGTGGCCTCATCGTCTAACGGCTAGGACATCAGGTTCTCATCCTGGTAATCGGAGTTCGATTCTCCGTGAGGTCACCAATATAAGAAGCTCACCACAGGTGGGCTTTTTATATTGGTTTTCGCGCAGCGAAATTCGAAAAAGTCACGTGCTGACTAGTACGCCAGCTCCCATACTTTTTCTAATGCGCTAAAACAAATCGCCATGTCATTTTCAAACTGCTGTTGAGTGATATTGTCGCCTACAAATTTTGCTAGCTGCTTTTTCTTATGACCGTTCATTGCGTCCACTTCGGTTTGGGATTTTTTCCAATTTCCATAGGTGGGGTCTACTTGGCTTGGGTAGCATTGTTCAACATCACGTGCTGTAAGCTCAAACATTTGATTGTTAGTTGCTAAGTGGCTATTGGCGCGCTTGAAGTCGTTAACCCCTGCTTGCCTCTGAGAGCTCGGCTTATCTATTAGGATAACTGCACGTTCCTTGTAGATACTCGCGCTCAGCGGCTTAAATGACTGTTCAATAGCATTTATTGTCCGTTCGACCTGATCAACATCACCGTTTGCTTTTATGATTTGTACGGCGGGCTTTTCGCCGTAGAACCTTTTAATGACTCTTGTGAGTAGCTCAAACTCGCTTTGGCCTTCAACGACTATGAAGTTTTTAGGCAATAGTAGGTCAGAAGGGCTTCCTCCAAGCAAATCGTAGACAACATAGGGTTTCTCATCGGGCTGTGTTTCTTCGATAGATGTTTCACCTACATTTTTCTCCACTTTCAGTATCATTTGCCCAGTAGAGTCATCGGCAACAAATACGGAGGAATGGGTGTTTATGAACACTTGATCATCGTCTTGAGATAGAGCGTGTAGAACATTCTTTAAATTTCTTTGAGCTGTTGGGTGTAGGTGCAACTCCGCTTCATCAATAAAAAAAAGAAAGGACTTCCCTGAGTCGCTGTTGGTTTTTCTAAAGTCCGCATAGGCCTGAATAATTGCTAGCATTAAAGCCCTCTGCATGCCGTCGCCTTTTTCTTCTGCGAGCGTTTCTATGCCGTCGTCAATTGTCGTGTCAAAGTTCTTAAGTAAGTCATCAAAAATGGGAGGAGTCACCTCAAATTTTACGCTTACACAGTCAGGAAATTGTTTTTCAAGATAAAGCCTTACCTTATCTCCGACATTATCAAACTCGGCGCGTATTTCCGAGTCCTCGTTTTCGAACAGCTCTTTAAATTTGGCTTGAAACTCCTTGTACTGCTCATTTTGTTCTAGAATAGTTGCCAGAACACCAGATAACATTATTCCTACAGGCGATGTTTTATTATATTTTGCTACTGCGTCATAGTATTGTTTTGTATTTACGTATTCAAATTTAGGAAAAAAATCATTTAAGGCGGCGTCGAAGCCTGTGCCCGGCACCACTTCTGACCCATTAACAAACATTTTTCGCTTAGCGTCCTCACTATTACGAATCATCGTGACCGTATCTTCGCCATTAAGTGCGTTTTGAATCTTTGTTTTGTTTGCTTGATTGAGCATTTTTGATGCACCTTCCTGTGCGCCGCTGAACTCAATCTTTACTGATATTTTTTTCGTAGAGTCTCTCTTAAACTTTAAATCGTTAACATCGGCTCCTCGCCCTAAGCCGTTAAAAAAATATTCTATTGCTTCAAAGAAATTTGTCTTACCACAATTATTTTGGCCAACAAAAATATTAAAATCGTTTACTTGAAATTTTGCTTCAACGATAGATCTGAAATTCTCAATTTCGATGCTTTTAATCTTCATATTCATCCCTTTAATCAATCAATTTAGTGTAGTTTTGCGAACGCTTCTACATTGTTCATAGTACGACATTAATCGATCAGAGTTATTAAAAATTTATTAAAACTTGCGGACTATCTTTAGCGAGGACATAATGTTTTCAATGAATCAGAACGCAGTTGACAGTAGAAGTAATAATCAGACAATGCCACTGGCGCTGCATAGTCTTGGATGGCGAAATTTTCAAGATCTATGCGGATCAATTCTACGTCATGAGTTTGGGCAGTCTTTTAAGACTTTTGCTGATAGTAATGACGGCGGTCGAGACGGAGCATATTATGGCAAATGGGAAAGATCACAACTCAGTAAGGGCTCACAAGGTTTTGCTCAAGGGGCAACCGTTCTGCAATGCAAGTTCACTATAAAGGCCGATTCCACACTCTCGCTTAGTATGCTGGAAGATGAACTAGGAAAGATTACCAAGCTAGTCCATGACAGGCTCTGTGACAACTATGTATTAATAACAAATGCTAGAGTTACGGGGGACGCTGAAAGGAAAATATGCGCCGCAATTAAATTATTAGGCGTTAAAGAAGTATACGTACAAGATGGTAATTGGGTTTGCGATACAATCAAACAGAATCAATCCCTTCGTCTCTACGTTCCTCGAGTCTATGGGCTAGGCGACTTAAGTCAGATTATAGATGCCCGTTCATATATTCAAGCGCAGGAACTACTAGACCAACTTGATGGTCTATCGACATTCGTAGTTACAAAATCTTATCAAAAGGCGGCTGATGCTATAAAAAACGAAGGGTTTGTCCTGTTGCTAGGTGAACCTTCATCTGGTAAATCTGTCATCGCGGCAACGCTGGCGATGGCAGCAGCAGATAAGTGGAATAGTCTGGTCATTCGTGTGTCGAATGCAGAAGAGTTTAAGGATCACTGGAATCCAAATGAGCCAAACCAGTTTTTTTGGATTGATGATGCATTTGGTGCTGTCCGACATTCTCAGTCGCTAACCGATGGTTGGGCAAAAATTCTTCCCGCAGAAGTCAACACTGCAATTAAAAAAGGCGCTAAGGTTGTAATGACATCTAGGGACTATGTATATAAGCAGGCAAAACCTTTGCTAAAAGACTACGCCTTCCCCCTACTCAAAGAAAGCCAAGTTGTTATTGATGTAAGCGCGTTGTCGTTGGATGAAAAAAGACGAATTTTATATAACCATTTAAAGCGAGGACGTCAGCCAAAAGAATTTAGAGCAAAGATAAAGCCTCATTTAGATGAAATCGCACATGTTAAAAAATTCCTCCCCGAGGTGGCAAGGCGCTTCAGTGTCCCATCATTTACGAAGCATATAGATCCCAGCTCAAAATCTCAGGTTGTGAATTTTATGGAAAACCCCAAAGACTATCTATCCGATGTATTTGATGAGCTTGAGCCAAAGCATCAAGCAGTAATGGCTTTAATCTATGGTTCGGAAAAACTGACCTCACCTGTTAGATTGGACCCAAACGAAGCAGGAGTTATGGGGCGTTTCGGGGCAAATACAAGTGACATCTTAAGCGCGCTACATGATTTAGAGGGTACTTTTCTTAGGTATAATCGCAACAAGGGAGAATGGAGATTCCATCATCCTACTATTCGAGAGGGCTTTGCGAGATACATCATTCAAAGCCCTGAGCTTACAGATATCTTAATTCAAGGATTTTCCCTAGTTGATATTTTGGAGCAGGTTGACTGTGGAACTGGAAAAGTTGAAGGCCAACTTATCAGGCTTCAGCCATCCCTATATGATCAAGTATTGGATCGTCTCAACGTGTTTTGGGATATCTACTCAAGTGCAGACGGTTATACAAGTTACTATCTTCGATTGCGGCTTCTAAACTTTTTGAATAGAGGGAATAAGCAATTCCTACAAAGAGCGATGACGAAACATCGAGATCTTATAGAGCGTATCATGGAGGACTCTTTATCAGGTGAGATTATTGGAAACCCAGCCATACCATACGCAGGGCGACTTCTAGATTTTGACATGCTAGATCAGTCTATGAAGGAGAAGATTGCGGATTACTATATGGATGTTTCTGTGTCTATACCTGACGGTAGTTGGCTTACGTATGTACCTGCACGTAAGTTAATTGACGACTCACATGCCACTACGATATTAGCCAACGTAAGGTTGAATTTCGTTCCTGAAGTCGACAGTACGATTGACGAATGGGAGACAAATGACAACTCTGAAATTGAAGACTATTACTCCGAACTTCGTAATACTATTGATGAATATAGGCTTCAATTCACAGATGATGAAGATGCCTATCAGCGCCTAACAGAAGGTCTTGGCAGGATTGAGGAGATAGAAGATGAAAGAGCCCGATTCCAGAGTGGCTCATACGAAGATGGTCTATATGACGATGACCGTCCGACTCCCCCTGTAATACTGGCGGAGAGGAACATATTTGATGATGTCGATGTATAAACGTAAAAATTCTATTAAGTTAAGAACCGGTAAGTTATCCTAAGCCTCAGGCCAAATCTTAGCAGCCTCCAGCCGAATCATAGCCACAACCTCACTAGGCTCAACATTACTCTTAACCAGATAGTACGCCGCGCCCAGATCCAAGGCCTTCTTGATAAGCTCAGGATCGTCATATGCTGACAACATTATTACCGGTATATCCTTGGTCTTGGGGTTGATCTTGAGATCCTTGAGAGTTGCGATACCATCAAAGTTGGGCATCATGACGTCAAGGATAACTATATCCGGCGGATTGTTAAGAATAGTCTCCCTGACCAGAGTTCCGTCGTAGGCCGAGCTGACTCGGAACCCTGCCCTCTCAAAAGCGTTCTCATACATTCGCCGGATTGGTGGATCGTCTTCTACTAAGAGAACTTTAATTGGTATATCGCTCATATTATTTAGTCTACAACTCTAGGTCTAAGCCGTAAATGCCACAGGCAATTCATCCCAGTCGGTAGTGTAATGTGGACTGCACAACTCCCTCTTAGGCCGCCAGTTACCGCTCAGATCCTCAGCCGCATACCGAACCGTATGTTGCCCGTAGCGCCCATTGAGGTCATCTAGGGCTTGCAGACGGGCCTGAGACGCTTGGTGGGCGGCCACGTCGACATCGCCAAACAGATCGGCTTGTAGTCTGTCATGACCTACAAAGTCATATAGCAAGATATTGGCCCGATGATACTTAGATGCCGGATTAAAAAGCTCCAAAGCGGCTTGCACCAATTGCGAAGTAATCTGCCCTGTATCAGCCGTCGGCGTGCCAAATCTGATCGACTGACTGAGATATTGATAATTAGGATGGTGTCGATTGGTGTTGAGGCTCACCACAGCGCTCCTAGCCAGTAGACCATCCTGTCTAAGGTAGTTGGCGGCTCGAGCTCCCAGTGTGGCCAAGGAGGCCTCTATGACGTGGAACTGATTGGTATCCTCGCCAAAGGTGCGGCCCTTCATGATGGTCTGGCGCACCTTGCCAAACCGCTCCAAGGGATGACAGGCCACGCCGTTGAGCTCGGCAATCAACTGCTTGCCATGGACGCCCATTAACTGATTAGCATGCTGCGGCCTCAGTTGCGATAACTGAAAGGCGTTAAACACGCCCTCGGCCTTGAGCTTGGGCGCCAACCGCCGGCCAATACCCCAGATATCCTTGATCGGTGTGTTAGCTAGATAGGCTTCTCTCTCAGTTGAGGAGTGCTCAAACAGGTCTTCTGCGCCACCAGAGTTAGGGTTCTTCTTGGCGTGCTCGCTGGCCAGCTTGGCGAGGGTCTTGGTGGGGGCGATTCCGACAGAGGTAGGAATGCCAACTTCTCTTAGTAGTCGCTTGCGTGCCGCCCTTCCCCATTGATAATAATTGTCGATATCTAGAGCTTGCAGATCGAGGAAGGACTCATCGACGGAGTAGATCTCGGTGCGTGGCGTAATCCCCGTCAGGACAGAGGTGATCCGCTGTGAGATATCACCGTACAGCTCAAAGTTGGCGCTAAACTGCTTAACGCCCTGTTGCCTAAAGAGATCGCGGAACTTAAAAGCGGGCGCGCCCATCGGTATGCCTAGGGCCTTGGCCTCGTTGCTGCGCGATATTACGCAGCCATCATTGCTACTAAGCACCACCACGGGTCGGCCTACTAGAGCCGGCTGGAACAGTCTCTCGCAGCTCACAAAGAAGTTGTTGCAGTCGATAAGGGCGAAGACCGGTGGCCTTGTCATGATCGGTATTGGTGAATGATAGAGGTCACGACGCCCCAGACCTGATCCTCTGGATTGAGGTGGTTGTGCCGACAGATGGTCGAGCCCTCAACCCGCCACGCCACGACTAGATCTGTATCTCGTGGCGTCACGGCGCGGTCAATCACGGCTACGTCGCCGTCATAGATGCCTTGATCAGTCAGGGCGTGCCCCGCCAGCCTAAACAGATAGGTGCTGCTCGGCCGCTTAACTAGCAGCTGATTGATATCTAGTGCTAGTCGCTGTCCTTGCCCTCGTTGATCTAGGGCTGGGTTTGGAAAGCCGGTGTGAACTGATACTCCATCGTCGTTCATGCTGCCGCCTTCATGCCAACTAGTGTCCAGTGGTTGTCGTTGTCGACACGTAGGCGGTATTGGTTCTGGCCGTCGCTCATGTCGAATAGTCGGATTAGTTGTTGGCCTTTTTGGACGAGGTAGCGCATGCCGGATTCACCAAAGGTGTATTCTTGCCCGTCCATTACCATGCGGCGCGGGTAGCTTTCTAGCCGTTCGCTGCCCTTTTGTCCTCGGAAATATACGGCAGTTATCTCAATAGTTTGGTCGTCAAAATTAGCAATTTTCATAGTCTTCAAGCTCCTGTTTGACCCCTGTCGGGATCAGATTTTTAATAATTAAGAGAGACTGGCGATCTGTTGTCAGATGTCAGTGAACGGGTTTGAGTTGGAGCTTACAGCGAGGTTTGCGCTACCGTTCTAGGGCTTACCGTTTAGCTGTGAACTGAGATTGAAGATTGGAGAAGCAGTGACCGGAGTGTACCTTCCATGATATAAGTCTGTGAAGTAAATGCTCGGCAAGTCCTCACATGGCTGAGCCTAATTATACTCCATCATGTCAAGATTGCTTGTGCTTATTTGTTGGTTTTTGGCGCCGCGCTAGCTGACGGTGTTGAGGAAGTCGACCAATTGATACGGTGTCATCTCGGCCTTGATCAAGAAGCCGTCGGCCTGCTTTTCGATGTCGGCGCGAACGTCGTCGCGTTGCTCCAGATTGGTGGTGATAATAATCTTGGCGTTGATCTGTGGAACGCGGGCTGGATCTCTGAGCGCTCTCAGAATCTCGATTCCGGACAAGTTGGGGATCATCAGGTCAAGCAAGATGATGTCGTAGTTGTTGGTTTGGGCCTCCTTGAGGGCTTCTTCGCCGTCGGCTACTACTGTGACTTTGTAGCCGTTCTTGGTTAGGGCGCGGCCGTATAGTTCGCTGATAAAGTGCTCATCCTCAATGCAGAGGACGGTTCGGCCAGCTGCTGGGGCTGCGGGAGTGACTTGTGCTGGTTCCATAATCAATACTTTACCATGAGTTAACGCCTGTAGAGGGAGTGGTTCTTAATCCAGCCGTGAGCGCCGCGGGTGATTTCGAAGTCGTTGGGCTTTTGGTTCTTGCCTAGCTTGTCATAAGGCAATAAGGTGAAGCCGAAGGTACTGCCCTGACCCTCGTGGCTCTTAACCGTTATAGTGCCGCCGTGGGCTGTCACAATCGCTTTGGCGAGGTATAGGCCTAGGCCGGTGCCGCCGATCTGGGCGCGGTTGCGGTGATCGCGGTAGAACTTGCTAAACAGATTGGGCAGGATGCTGCTTGAGATTCCCAGCCCAAAGTCTTGGACGGTTGTCTCTACCAGACCTTCCGGATTGAGGAAGGTTTTGATCTCGATGGTTTTGCTGGTGCCGCTGTACTTGATGGCGTTGTCGACGAGGTTGTTAACTACTTCTCGGATGCTTAACTTATCTATTGCAACCGGTGGCAAATCCTTGGCAAAGCTGCACTTGAGGCTGATGTCGCGGACTTTGGCGCGCAGACTGAGCATCTCAATCGAACTCTTGAGTGTGGTGCTCCAGTCTTCGGAGTGGAGCTTGAGTTCTAGTTGGTCGTTGTCGACGCGGGCGACGTTGAGGATGTTGTTGACGAAGGCGGTTAGCTGTTCGGCCTGGGCATTCATCTTCATCATAAAGCCTTTTAGCTCTGGGTCGTCGATGTTCTTGCCAAGTTCGTCCTCAAAGACCTCGATATAGCCCCTGAGCAGCGTGAGTGGTGTTCTGAGCTCATGGACACTGAGAGCAATGAAGCTGACGGCTTGGTCGTCTTGGCTGTACTCCTTGGTGTGGTCGAATAGCACGAGCATGGTTTCGTTGTGCTCGGGATTATTGCGGTTGTAGTAGGCTGCTAGATCAAACAATCTGGTCGGGTGATCATCGCGGACGTTGAGCCTTACCCTTTCCCAGCTAGAAACGGCTGTGGCGCTCTTGACCTTCGAGGTTTTGAGCCACTTATCAAAGGTCTCCTCGCTTGGGAATGACATGTCGATCACCATGTAGACGTTCTTGCCTACCATCTCCTCTACGGTTAGTCCGACGTAGGCGGCGGCGGCTGGGTTAGCAAATCTGATTGTCTCCGTCTCGTCGAGCATTACCATCGGTAGTGGTAAGTTTTGGGCGATGAAGTTGTGGTGCAGGTCGCCGGAGAGTAGTTCCATCTCGGCTTCGGCCTGATTAGAAATGTTGATTAGTTGATAGATCTGATTGACCAGACTGATTACGAGCTCGCGGCCCATTCTAACTTCGTCAAAAGTTGGCGCAGTGGCACCGTGCTCTGCTGGACTGAGGTGAAGCACGGTTTGCCATAGAGCTCGCATCGGCTCGACTACCCTACTGCTAACAATGTTCACGCCGATTAAAGCAGCGATGCTGCTGAGCGAAAGAGTTATTAAGGCGCTCTCTGTAATGCCAAGATTGGTGGATGCCAATAAACCGCCAATAATTAAGATAGCGATGATGTTTTGAATCACCACCATGGCAAGCAGGTGCAGTCTGACTTGGCTGCGGAGTTCGTCTAATCGGTCCATTGTCTTATGGTGCGTAAGTGACTTTACTGGATAGGCTAACGGCTGTTAGCCACGTTTGGCCGGGATTGAGAGGGATTGGTTTGCCAGCGGCATCGGTGAATGTTATCTGGCTTTTCTCGCTGATCTTGGTCCATTGTCCGGTAGTCACGGCGCCGTCTTGGAAGATATAGACTGGCCCGCTACCGATAGTGGCGTAATCCGAGTGAACGCCGTCGCTCTTGATGCCGTAAGGAATAATCATGGCGACAACCACGTTGGGGCTGATTTGGGCGTTGGTGTTGGCATCGATATGAGCTGCCCCGCCCTCGACTCGATTGTAGGTGTTGTTGGCGGCCACATAGTCGTAATGAACGTTATAAAGTGGGCCAGATAGAGCCAGATCAACAGTCTTGGCTGTTGGTACTTTGACAGGTGCAGGCTTTTTGCGGATAAAACTCGTGTAGGTGCTGCTGGTGTAGCCTTTGGCAGCCTGTAGCTGTATCAGTGTATCGATGGCGGTGTAGACGTTGTGTGGTGCTGCTCGGCTGCTAACACGGTGGTATGACCCGCTGTTGCCAAATTGGTCTAGATCTTTGACTCCCCAGATCTTGATGTCTTGTAGAGCCTCTGGGCTACCACCAACATGAGCGTAGCCGGCGTCAAAGCCAAGTGCCCACTGCAAATAATATGGTCGAGCGCTACGGATTGGGCCGACATCTGCCGGATTGTTGTCTTGATAAAGTGCTAAGAAACGAGTAATACCGCCTTCGGCAATCGCTTCAAACACGACGCTTGCCTGACTGAGGCCCGACTGAGGCCTTGAATCAAGGCTGTTCTCGATCATTACACCCGTTACAGCTCGTTGATTGATTGCTGGATCGACTTGCATGCCGCTTAGATTAGAGGCCACTGTCTTTGGCGCTGGCGGTGTTACGACTTTTTTGACCTTTTGAGCTACTGGTGCTGGCTTACTCTGATGCGTTAGAGCATAGACTGTACCGAGCGAGCCAATTAGCAGTACAACACCGGCAATGGCAAGCCATTCTTTTTTGCTGGGCGGCCAGCTAATATGTAGTTTTTGTCGCCATCCTGACTTGGTGCTTGGAGTTTGTGATCCAAGCGGTGTTGGCTGACTATCTTGAGTTACAACTTTGGATATTTGCTCGGCAGCTACTTCGTCAGGAGTACGAAACCTGTTTGTTTCGTTGTCCATGCGCCTATTATAACAACGCTTAAGCTAATTCGCTAGGGGGTGTTACAGATTGGCTAATTGGTCGTTGAGACGTGCTAGGCTGCGCTCTTTGCCGATGACGGCTAAGCTGTCGGCTAAGCTCGGGCTGGCAGCGGCTTGAGTGGTGGCGATTCTGATTAGACTAAACAGGATGGCTGGCTTTTGGCTGGTGGCTTCTAGGAGCTGGTTGAGCCTCTCGGTTAGGTCTTGGGCTGAGAAGTCGCTGGCTTCTAGGGCTGTCTTGGACTGCTCTAAGAGAGACTTTAGCTCGTCTTGAGGTAGCTTTTTGAGCTGTTTGTGACCACTTATAAGCTCTGGTTTGATCGGCAGATCCTTAAAGAAAAAGATAGTTAGCTCTGACAGTTCCGCAAAGAACTTAAGACGCTCCTGTACCAGTCCTAGCACCTGTTTTTTGTAGGCATCGTCATAGGCTTGGGATTCATCTGGCCAATAGTTAGCGACTTGGTTGTAGAGATCGTCTAAGGCGAGCTCTCGGATGTAGCTGCCGTTCATCCAGAGCAAGCGTCTCTCGTCAAAGTGTGCCCCGCTCCGTCCGACGCGGCTTAGGCTGAACTTGCTGATGAGTTCTTGGCGGCTGAAGACTTCTTGCTCGGTACCGTCGTTCCAACCAAGGCTGGCGATAAAGTTCACCAAAGCTTCCGGCAAAAATCCGTCACGAATGTAGTCCAGTACATCTTTGGCGCCGTCACGTTTGCTGAGCTTTTTGTTGCCTTCGGCTCCCATGATATGTGGCACAGTGGCCATGGTTGGCGGCTCTATCTCCAGTGCTTCGTATAGGTTGAGATAATTTGGGACACTGGCTACAAACTCTTGTCCGCGGATGATATGGCTGATCTCCATCTCGTTGTCATCAACGATGTGGGCGAAGTTGTAGGTTGGAAAGCCGTCAGATTTGATAAGTACAAAATCATCGATTACCTCTGGGCCGGTATTGAGATCGCCCATGACTTCGTCGTGCCATTGATAGTTTTTGGGGTCGGATTTGAACCTTAACGGCTGGCTACCGTCCCAACTCGGTGGATTATCTGGACGATGGTTGCGATACAAAAAAGGCTGCTTGGCTGCCTGCGCTTTTTCTCTGAAGGCCTGAACTTGTGCCGGAGTATATGGATCGGCGTAAGCACGGCCACTGTCGACTATCTTCTGGGCCCACTTTTTGTAAGTGTCTAGCCTTTCGCTTTGGGTATATGGTGCGAATGGCCCGCCAATGTCAGGACCTTCATCATAGTCCAGACCAAGCGCTCGTAAACTATTCATTAGATGTTGGCGTGCGCCCTGAACTTCGCGCTTCTGGTCAGTGTCCTCAAACCGCAGCACAAACTTGCCTTCGGCTTGCTTGGCTAGCAGCCACGCGAATAGTGCGGTTCTGATGCCGCCAACATGCAAATAGCCAGTTGGACTGGGGGCAAAACGGGTTCGTACTGGCTTCATTACACTCATTATAGGAGAAAACAACTTACAGGGGAATTATAGTGAGCTAGCAAGGTCAATTAGCTGTCGATTGCCGAGTGAGCCGTTGGATTGAATTTGATACCAAATGCCGCTGTTGACCCAAGTTGCATTATGCTTGCCGTATATGTAGATCGTGCGACCGGCCGTCTCGATTGTCTCGTAATTGGCGTCCGTAGTTTTGACAAAAACGTCACGTAGAGCGGCGCTGTCCCAAGAAGTTTTCTTCTGGGTTATGGTATAGCCACGGTCGTCATTGCTATTACTGTTGAACTGAGTAGCGACTACGCCTTCGCTGTAGTTGAGCTTGCCAAGGCTGTAGCCCGCTGGCTTATAGGTTGGTAGGCTGGCATCAAAGCCAGCTTTGGCTGAGGCCATCTGTAGGCGTGCATTTGGAAGGTTCTGGGCCGTTACAAGACCTAGAGTAGTTACAGCCAAAACAATAGCTGCACCAATGCCAACACCGCGTTTGGCACGGCTGAGCTTGGGGTTTTTGATAGCTGGTTGTTCGTGGCTCGTGGCGTTCTGAAGTGCTTTCTCTAGTAGGTCAGCAGTTGTCGTTGCCTTGTGGCTCGCCGGACGGTGGCTGGCGGCGGCATGTTTGCGAGCATGGCTGACCTTAGACGCAGCCAATTGATCATAGGTGGTTATCTGCGGGTTAGTCGGTATGGTAGCTCCAAAACGACTGATTAACTTGCTTTTATGAACTTGCTTAGCATGCTGTAGACGCTTAGGATCAAGTTGTTTGACAGATTTGCTGACCACTATCTCGGCAGTCGCGCGCTTGGTGGCGACTGCTGTGCTCGAAGATTTGGTGCCAGCCTTAGGTTTTTTAACGGCGTGGCGCATTAAAGTTTTGGAAGATTCTGGGCGATGGGCAGCCGAACGAGCTATTGTCCTAGCTGGTCGGTGGACACCATCTAACAGAGAGCCAGTGTTGGCGTCGTAGCGTTTCCCGTTGATTTCGATAATATTGTTGTTTTTGCGCACGTATCTACCTGTCGGCATAGCTTAAGCGATGTACACTCATCTTAAACCCTCTTGTGGTTCGAGGCAAGTGTAGTTCATACTATTGGTACACATTATATGGATTACCTTGACCCCAAAAAAGAAGCTAGACATCGTATAGTCCTGTTTACCGGCTATATATTGATTGCCATCGCCATTGCGATTGCGACGATCATTCTCTTGTATCAGGCCTATGGCTTTGGTCTTGGCAAGAACGGCACGGTGATTCAGAATGGTCTGACTTTCTTTTCTAGTCATCCTAATCCGGCCAGTATTTACGTCGATAATCAGCTTAAGCCAGTCGTTACCAATACGCGACTGGTGCTGCCTGCTGGGATTTATGACATCAAGCTGGCCCGCGACGGCTACCGCGATTGGCAAAGAAAGATCGAGCTAGATGGCGGCAGCGTCGAACACTTTGACTACCCTTTCTTGATTCCCAAGACTTTGACTACGAAAAAGGTCGAAACCTACTCCTCGGCGCCAAACTTAATGTCGCAGAGCCCCGATCATCGCTGGTTGATAATTCAAAAACCTGGTTCAACAACCGACTTTGAAGTCTACGATCTCAAGAATCCAACCAAGGCGCCTCTAACAATCGCAATCCCAGCTGGCCTGCTCACCAAAGCCACGACAAGTGAATCTCTAAAAGTTAACGAATGGGCTGGCGATAATGAGCACATATTGTTCCGGCACAATTACGATGACAAGGTTGAGTTTATTTTGGTTGATAGAACTAGCCCTGAGCAATCGATCAACCTCAACGCTACATTGGGCGCAAACCCTTCCGAGCTAACGCTCAATGACAAAAAGTATGACAAATACTATCTGTACGATTCTGCCAGCGCCACACTCCAAACAGCCGCATTAAAAACTCCAACCGCTGCGCCTCTTTTGCAGCGTGTTCTGACTTATCAATCATATGGCGATGACACGGTGCTTTATGTGACTGACAGCGGCGCGCCGGCTGGCAAGGCATTGGTTAAGTTACGGATTGGCGATAAGACTTACAATATTCGCAGCCTAGCCTCTAGTGCCAGCTATCTTGTTGATCTAACCAAGTACGACGGTGTTATGTATGTTGCTGTCGGTTCGACTGGGGGGAGCAAAGTTCATATCTACAAAGACCCAGTCGGTCAATTAGCGGATCAGCCAAAGCAGGCTGTGGTTCCGATTCAGGTCTTGCATGTGCCGCAACCTAACTATTTGAGCTTCTCGGCTAGTGCGCAGTTTATCGTAGCCGAAAATGGCAATCACTTTGGTGTGTACGACATCGAGAACGACAAGGGCTATAACTACACGGTTACCGAGCCGTTTGACGCCCCGCAAACGCACGCTAGTTGGATGGACGGTAATCGACTGCTGTTTGTTAGCGGCGGCAAGCTCAATGTTATTGACTATGACAATACTAATCGTCAGGTTTTGATGGCTGCCGGTAGTCAGTACCTTCCAGCATTTGGCCCTGACTATAAGGACGTTTACTCTATCGCACCAAGCCTAACGCCCAGTCAGTTTGAGCTAGGACAGACCTCGCTGCTTACGCCTAACGATCGTTAACGCCTTGGCGTGCTGAGCTTTTTGTTGAACCATCGGATGACGACTAGTAGGCTAATTGCAACGATGGTACCAACTACGGCCTTGCCTACTATGGTGCTAATCATGCGCCCCCACAGTGTCGGGCCATTGCCCAGTAGGGCGTCTGGCGAAGAGCCGGTGTAACTGGTAGCCGAACTCGTCTGATCGCTATTGGTGTTGGGGTCGGGGCTGATCTGTTGCCCAACGACAACTAGTCTACGCAGACTTGTGCCCGGTGGATCACAGGTTATTAGTGTTGCTGTTGCGGTTTGCCCAGATACGGGGCCTAGAACACCAACTTCACTTGGATCAACAACAGTTCTGGAGATCACCTTGTAAGCATAAACTTTGCTGTTATATGTCAGATAGAATGTATCGCCTTCTACAAGGGTATGAAGTAGCACAAAAGCAAACTTATACTTACCTTTGTTAAAGATGTTGTTGCTGCTGTGGCCAAAAATAGCGGCATTGCCTTTTTGTCCCGGTAAGGACGTGGTTGGGTAATGAACTACTCCGCTCTCTAGCGCCGTTTCGAGGGCACTTTCGTTGATAGACTTCTCGCTATAGCTGACCGGTATCTCGACGTTTATCTTAGGAATAATAACTTTTGGCTCGGCTGATGGCGCAACGCTATCATTGCTGACGATCAGCGGTGTTGTGGCAGAAACGCGGCTAGGTTGGATAAATGGCGTGATGACGACCTCGTTGAAGAAGCCGAATAAGAAGATGATGATTACGACTAGGCCCATGCCTAGCCCAAATAGTAGAGATTGCAGATGATGCTTGGCATCTAGTTTACCGCCTGCGGTGACGCTATGCTTGATCGCAGCTTGAACGTCCTTGGTGCTGCGAGCATCACGCAGCTTGCGAGGTTTGGCAGCTTGTTGCTTGTGCTTGGCTAGTGCTTGCGGGTCGCTTGCGTTTTTGGGCGCTGGTTGGCCTGTTATAACTGACTGACTGGAGTAGAATTCTTGCCAAACTTGGTGGCGTTCGTCGGCTGGCAGGCTTTGGTAGTAGTTGTGCCATTCGGTCTGAATCGTTGCTAAGTCCTTGCCGGAAGTGCCAAGCTGATACATGAACTGTTGGTGCTTGCTACGGTGGTCGATGTGCTCGGCTTCGGTCAGTTCTGTGGTGGCGTCAGGCTCATCGTCGTAAATTCTGGCCACCTTGCCCCGAATCATGTCGGCTGCCGGAGCCTCCATATTACCCGCCGCTGATGGATTAACGCTATTTGGCTGGGTTTTGTTAGTTGGTTCTTGTGGTGTGTTTGTAGCCATATCAATACATAGGGCTAAGCTAGCCCTTCACCCCCAAGTATAGTACAATTACCCCTTGTAGCCTACCCACTTCGGGTGCTCAAGGGCGAGTGGCGGAACTGGTATACGCGCACGACTCAAAATCGTGTTCCTTACGGAGTGAGGGTTCGATTCCCTCCTCGCCCACCAAAACAAATATTGATCTTCGGATCAATATTTTTATTTACAACCAGAAAACGGTCCTTAATCATATACTTGACGACCATGCTCAACGAGCGTATAACGATAGTATATTCAAAAAATGAGAGAGGAAAACGGATATGGGAACACACGGACGCGAGATGATTCAAGTCGGCTTGCCGATCGATGAATCGCTCAATCCAAGGCACGCTATATCAGGTATGCAGGATCCTAAGCTTGAAGTTGGGCCGGATCGGATGCCGCAGTGGTCAAACGCTGATCAGGTCGTTCACTATGGTGGTGTTGAGCCGGAGAATGTTCTCCCAGTCATGCCTTCTAGGTTCGTTTAACCTGAGCGCTATGACTTCGGTGGATCTCAAACAGTAGCTTAGAGCAGGCTTGTCGTAACGTCATCAAAGTCAGGCATTTTTCTCCTTGCGCGCCTAAGGGCGTTGTTGACTTCTTTGGCCTCTATGCCTAGTGTTTCTGCTATTTGTTCATGATTTGCGTCCGATAGACGGTGCAGTCTTAAGCATACTGACTCAACTGGCGTAAGTCCGTCAGTGATAGTGTTGAGAACTTTGCCTAGGAACTGTCTTTGCTCTGCGGTTTTCTCGGGATCTGCTAGGCTGTCCTCGAGCTGTTCGTCAAGTGACCGGTGCTTTTCGCTACTGGCACCGTCTTCTGGATCATAGTCAAAACTTACAGAGTGATTTAATAGCCTATGCTTTTGGGCGTTAGAGTCTCTTATGACGTTTTGTAAGCATCGGTCTATGCATGTTGTCGCATAGGTCGTGAAAGAAGAACTTACGCCGTCGTACTTGCCTACACATTTATAGAACTCAAACATTGCTTCTTGCAACAGATCATCGCGAGTTCCGCCCTGTAAAAAATATTTGTCTACAACAACCGCAATTAAACCGCTGCTATGCTTTAATAAGGTTTCAAAGTTATCGGGATGTTGTCTTGCGGCCATAACTCGCCTTAAGTCATCATCATAACTAGGCGCTTCTGGTAAGGCCACGACTGGAGGGATATCCATAGGTGGTGGCATCACCTCCTCTGCTGTGGGTTCATATTCTGCTACTGCAACAGTGTTCATTACTTATATATTAACACAAATATTAATATATAGCAAGTAATAAGGTCACATATTTGGCTTAAATTTCAGCTAAACTTGCCGTAATAGTCTCAAACGGCTTTGAAGGGTTCTGAATCAGCCAAACCGTCGCTTGAGCAGCGTTAGCTGTCGTTGGTTGTTTTGTGGTGCTAACCTGTCCGCCAACAGTCACAAAGACCGTCTCAAGGTGTTTGACAACGATCGAGACCTGATTATCCTGAGTGAACTCGTGTAGCCCATCAACTAAATGCAAAAAGTCCATATTGGATGTGAAGGCTGTCGTAAAGTGCGCATTTGTTGCCAACTTCTGCAGTTGTTCAAAAGATAAGACCAGTAATGTGTTTTTGCGGCTGAGCAAGTGCGAGGGTGACTTAATAAAGTAATCAGCAGCATCGCCCGTCAAAGACAGTATGCCAGCATATTTTGCTACAAACTTCTCTAACAGAATGGCCGTCTCGGAGTTACGACCTAGATTGCCTGCTAGTAACGTGCCATCGGCCCACGCGCTAGCATCGAGTACCTCTGCCAAGGCTTGTTGTGAAAAGCTACCGCTCGGTGTGCTTGGGGCGTACTCACCGGCGGCAAAAACACGGCCAACCGTCTTTTGAAGGCTGTCTGGGAGTAAGACGCGAGCCGTGCCTATGCCGGCTTTGGTAGCGGCTCCGTAAGCTTCAGCGGCTGCCGAGAAGCCATGGGCGTTACCGCCGACAATCAGTAATTTGCCAGACTGAGCTTTGGTCTGAGGCCTACTCCACTGTAGATCTGGAAACAGTGGCTTCTCAGGCGTCTGCTTGTGCCAAAATGTACGATCCATCTTGAGGCTCCAGTCGGTAAATCATGTTCTTGCGCTCTACTACTACTGGCCACGAATTGGCACGAGCATGCTCGTATAGTTCTCTTGTTGGGTTAAAAGCGATCGGTTGCTCAACACTAGATAACATTGGTATGTCACCTTCGCTGTCGCCGACAGCTACACTGCCCTGCCAATCGGCATTGTGCTTAGCAACTAATTTTTTGAGATATTCTGGCTTCTTCTCGCTCTTGAGAATGGCGCTTTTGCCAGTAAAGTAGCCATCTTTGACTTCGTAGCGCGAGCCGCCATAGCCGTCAAAGCCATAGTGCTCGGCTACCAGTTTTACTATCTGCTCTTGTGAGGCAGAGATCGCAAATAGCAAGTAGTTCTTGGCTTTTAGGTCTGTAATTAGATCTCGCGTGTATGTGTAAACTTGGTTCTTGTACTCACTAATTACAGCGCGACAAGCTTGCTCAAGATCTTCAACTTTTAGGCTTGTCAAAGCTTCGTCAAAGGCGTCAATCAATGCTCTTTCGTAATCCTCGAAAGATGTTTCGTGAGTCCGTTGCTTCCAGATCATGCGAGCTTCGCGCACCTGCTGATACTGTGCTTTATCAAACTTGCCCTGACGTGCCAGCTCGTCACCTAGTGCATGGTAAAGCTGCCAGCGAATTATTGTGCCATCAATATCGAAGACTGCAAAAGGTTGACTCATATATCAAGTGTAACAGATACCGGACAGTGGTCGGAGCCCATAATGTCCGGATGAATGTCGGCAGCTTTGACTTTGTCCTTAAGGCTGTCGGTAACCAAGAAGTAATCGATGCGCCAGCCGACGTTGCGCTCTCTTGATTTAGCAAAGTGGCTCCACCATGAGTAGTAGCCGTTACCTTGCTTGAACATTCGGAAGGTATCAACAAAACCAGCATCCAAGAAGGCTTGAAAGCCGCTGCGCTCCTCGTCGGTAAAGCCCTTTTTGCCTTTGTTGGGCTTGGGGTTGGCCAAGTCGTCCTCAGTGTGAGCAACGTTGAGGTCACCACAAAAAACTACCGGCTTACTTGCCTCTAGCTGCTTGCAGTAGGCTAAAAATGCTGGATCCCACTGCTTATGTCGGAGTGGTACGCGGCTCAAATCTTCTTTGGCATTGGGTGTGTAGACTGTCACAACCCAAAATTTTTCGAACTCCGCG
>JBBTTF010000005.1:0-1214 GCA_038064375.1 Patescibacteria group bacterium
GACATCAGGTGTGGCAGGGCCTTGGAGAGTTAGGATGCCGGTGCCGCCGGAGCCATTAAAGACAATGGCGCCATCAACACCATTGGATGTACCTAGAGTTAGGGCATTTGCTCCCTGTACGGCTACGGTGCCTGTGAAGACTGAAGTTGCAGAAATCGTCTGCCCATTTAAGGCACCGCCAATTGTGGCGTTGTTGGTAACAGCTAGGGCCGTGCCAGCACCAGTGAAGTTATTAGTACCCGTAAAGCTCTGGCTGGTGGCGTTGAGGTAGGCGACGTTAGTAAGAGTGCCGGCCGTGTTGATGTTAGCGCCGTTCAATAAGTATCCGCCGGCAGTGGTGTTGATGTTGCCAGAAGCCGTAATGGTGCCAATGTTAACCAAGTTACCAGTACTATCAATGCGCTCTGTTCCACCTGATGAGCCAGTGTTCAAGCCAGTTGTGCCGTTAATAACAGTTCCTTGAATGGTGTTATTGGAGTCAATTGTTCCGAAGCCGTTAACAATCGAACCAGCACCTAGTGCGCCGACGCCGGTGATGTTAGCGAATGTACCGGCCTGTAGGTTGGTATCAGTTATAAGGCCATCTACGAAGGCTGAGCCATTGTATTGAAGGACTGATCCAGTTGTAGGAGTGCCAGAGATAGTTAGAGTCTCACCTTGTAGGCTAGCTATGGTTGGGTTGGGGTAGGTGCCTGTTAGGTCGCCGCCGGCTGTGCCGCTGGCTGAACAGTTGGCTAGGCTGTAGAGACAGAGGGTGTCAGTGGCGTTAGTATTAGTTGGAATAGTAAGAGCAAGGTTGTTAACCTGTGGCGCTGAGCTAAGCGAGGTAATAAAGCCACTAGTGGAGTCGGCGAAGTTTATAAGACCGGCTACACTGTTGGCCAAACCTAGACTGAGACCACCTGCCCCTTGAACAGCTAGAGTGCTACTAGCGGTCGTAGCACCGTTCAGGCTAACTGCGCCGGTACCAGTTGAGAAGGTTCCCGCTCCGCTCTGAGCAAAGTTACCGCTAGCTTGGGCGTAACCAGTAATGCCGCTTAGGGCACCGCTGTTAATGACTAAGCCGTTGATGGTGTTACCACTGTTGGCAGCTGTAATGGCGCCGCTGGCACCAATAGTAGTGATACCTGTCAGTGCTCCAGCCGTTGATACATTCAATGCTGACGAAACCAAACTAAACGTACCTGAGCTGTTACCGATGCTAGTATTGTCAG
>JBBTTF010000006.1:0-28414 GCA_038064375.1 Patescibacteria group bacterium
CGCGCTTGAGTAACTTTTTACGTTAGTGCAATTGACTAGTTATTGGTATATATCAGTGGCCTAGGGCCTCTGCTATCTCCAATAGCCGTTTGTCTGTTGCGCAAGCATCTAATGATGCTTGCTTGATGTAAGTTCTGTACCATTACAGAAACTTACTCTAATTGCTTATCTCAGGATCTTCCTTGGATTGCTCCTTGGTTGATCCTCTTTACTTACTTGCTAAATTGTTAAATTGCGAAACTCACGTCGGATTCTTATGGACTGTGGCGCATCTATAAGATGGCCCGCCTATTTTATCCTTAGTGACTTGAGTTTACGTTTAGCTGTTCGTGCCTGAATGTCTTTGGCTGACTAGCCGCGACCTAAACTCAAGTGACTTAGGATCTATCTTACCAAATATAACAGAGGCGGTCAACCCCCTTCTGTAGTCAAACTTGCTACAGTCTGGCAGGAGATATAGGGCGTTTTAGATCTATTCGATCCTAGAGTTTAATAGATTAAAACTTTAGTGGCGTTGCGATAGGCGTAGTGAATGGTAGCGATGTCGTAGTGAGCGGTAAGTAGCCGGCAGAGACGGATTCATCACCAGTAGCAATACAGGCTGGGGGGTTGGACCCTGAAACTTGCACGATACTCCTACCTATTATGGACGTAACTGATGCACTGTCTGTCACAGTAGCAGTTGTATCAACAGCACCAAGTGTCCACCTAAGGAGAGTTGTTTTTGCTGGGACTACAGGATCGTTACCTATGTAAGCTTGGCCGGTGCAGTTAATGGTCTCGAAGACGGGCACAATTACCTGACCAGCCTTAAGTTGATTTGATGCAGGACTGTATGTTATCGGTATTATGCGCTTTAGTGTCTGGTTATATACATGTATACCGCCGTCTGAGGCGTATGAACTACTTGGCAGGTATGAACTGAATCCAACTGTGGTGCCTAGTATCTGGCTGTTTGCGTCCTTGAGTATTGGAGCTCCAGGGCTGTTGCCACCTCCACTTTGTGACCAAGTTATTGGAGTTTCATTGAAGTTACATGATGCACTAGGACTATCTATAATCCTAAGTGCACCATTGCTAAGGAAGCCTGTTCTGTAACAGCCATGTATCTGTCCTCCGGAGTCTGGAATTGCCGCCGAAACTATTGCCGAGGTTACTCCACCGACTAATGCCGCCAAAACTATTGCCGTGAGCAAGCCTGCTTTATTCCTTATCAACACCATTGCTTTTTTCATAACGACCTCCGTTTAAGTACTCTATTATTTTTATTGTACGCCCTCTTATTAATACATCAAGATTTGCTTTTAAATACTGGGTGAAATACATTAAAGGTTAATGAATGAGGGTTCAGAAACAAACAATAATGATGAGAGCTCTTTTGAGCTGAGAATATCTAAGAAGGCGTTCGCTGTTGCAAGTAGCCTACTCATGGCAGTTTTTATAGTTGGAGGCGGTATTTATTGGCAATCTCTGCCTAAGCCAACTGGCTTGCCCAAAGAGGTTGTGGCTCATATTAGCGGCTTCCAGCCTTACTACTTCTCTTCTGATCTGAAACTACCTGAGGGCCTAGCAATTGATGAGGAGCAGACTCGCTACGAGCAAGGCACTTTGTTCCTGACTATTAAGTCTGATGACGGCAAGACGATCAACGTGTCTCAACAGCCTGTGCCAGATGAATTCTCGGCCAAGGCCGGCAGCTTCATAGGCAAAGACTCGATAGATACCTCCATTGGCAAGGCAAGCGTATCTTATGTAGGCGGGCGTACTTCTGCCTTCTTGATAACCAAGAATCGAGATAACTTGATTATCCTAAATTCTAATCAAGCAGTCAGTAGCGACACACTCCGCGCTATCATGTCCTCTCTGGCTAAGAACTAAGGACCGCTAGCCTCTACTATGAACTGCCTCAGGGTGAAAGTGTTATTAGCGTGAGAGGTGCCCCACTGGATACTCATCTGCAGAGTTTGCGATGTAGTAGTGTCGATGGTTACAGCACCAGTGTTCTTCATTTCCCAGTGTGCAGATACTCGATCACTGTCAAAGAACGCACCGAATATACCTTGACCTTCAACCGTACCAGATCCACCTGTTGTCTGACATATTATATTGAAGTCAGTAGTCCATAGGCGGTTCGTCTCAGTACCACCTGCGGCGGTATTGTTATTGAGGGTTGAGCCCACAACGGTGGTACCCATTTTGACTCTTATCTGAACGTTGGCATCAGCATTTTGACCCCAAACACCTCGGGCGGTAACCTTGTAGACCCTGCCCGGTTGACAGTCGTTGGCAGGGATAGTGTAGTTGCTCGCGAAGTTGGTTTCGGCAGTCGTAGTGTTAATTGTGTTGCCACCTGGTACCGAAGTATTAGCGAAGACCACGCCGGCCATACAGCTGCGCCATGCGCCATTGCTGTAACAACGGAAGCTCTTGGAACTAGAGTTGTAGTACATCGCGCCGTCTACACCCGTTGGGTCACCAGAGGTGTTCTTGGTGTCTAGGACTAGTATAGCTCCCGTGCTATCAGCGGTTGGATTACCTACATATAGCCTAGAATTTGTAGTATCGGCAACAAATAGTGGCGTATTAGCAGCGTTCTGTATCTGGAAGGCGGTCGTAGAGTCGGCTGTATTCTTGAGAGTAACAGTGCCGCCGACGGATAAGTTACCAGTCACATTCACACCTTGAGCAAAGTTGGCTTGGCCTTGAACCTGAAGTAAGCCGACTATATTGGTGTTACCTGCTGTTAGTTCGCCGCCGCTGCCAATCTCACCATCGGCAAGGTTAGATCCGCCTAGGCCTACTAGGTCTAGGGCACCACCTACCTGAATGCGTTGGGTGGAAAACTTGTAGACACTGGCCTCCCAAGTTGTGCTGTAGCCACCTATTACGTAGACGTAGCCGTTGAGGACTACTGAGGTGTGTGCATCACGAGCCAGTGACATATTAGCTGTGGAGTTCCATGTACCGGTTGTGCCATCACCGTTAAGTCTGGCGTAGTAGATGTTGTTTTGTACGTTGTTGGTTGAGGTGATTTCACCACCGATGTAGTAGACGTAGCCGTTGGCTACGACTGCAGAACCAATAGCACGAGCTTGTGGCAAGGTGGTTGTTGCAGCCCAAGCGCCAACAGTACCGTTACTGTTTAGTTTGGCATAGTAGGTAGTATCTCTGTAGGTGCCGCCGTTGTCCTTACCACCTATTACGTAGGCGTAGCCGTTGGCTACTACTGAGGAGCTCCAAGTGCGTTTTTCGCCGCTCGGTAGTGAACTGGTAGCAGTCCAGCTACCGATAGTTCCGTCAGCGTTTAGCTTAGCGTAGTAGGTTTCGCCGTGGTTACTTGTGCCGTCGAAGCCGCCTACTACGTAAACGTAGCCGTTAGCTGTGAAGCCTGAGTGGCTGTCTAGGGCATTAGGTAGGTTGGTGGTGGTGCTCCAAGAACCGACTGTGCCATCAGCATTAAGCTTAGCGTAAGAGACGATATTAAGAGCGCTAGATCCGTTATAGCCACCTATTACGTAGACGTAGCCGTTGGCTACTACTGAGACATGCTCTCCTGTTCCTGCTGGGTAGGTACCCCCCGGTAGTGAAGTAGTTGCGGTCCATGTGCTATTTGTGCCGTCAGCGTTTATCTTGGCATATCGTACGCTGGTTAGAGCAGTAGCTCCGTCTATACCACCTATTACGTAGACGTAGCCGTTGGCAGTTACTGAGGACTGGTAGCCTATGGCTACAGGCAGAGCGGTGTTGTTGGCCAATTGGGTCAGTTCGGCGCTGTTGTTGCCGCCGATTTTTATATTGTTGCTGGCAGTATCGACTTGAAGTAAGTTATCTCCGTTGGCATTTTGGATCTGGAAGGCTGTGTCGGAATCAACGCTGTTCTGTAGTAATGTCTGTCCGGTATTAGATATGTTTAAGTTAGTGGTGTAGCTGGTTGTGTTAACAAACTTGAATGAATCACTACTTACTATAGTGCTCTTGCCGTTTAGGTTTATCAGCTCAGTGTCGCCTGTAGAATTATTCTTGTTGAGATATACATAGCCTGTGTTATCCAAGAACAAGGCACCACCGCTTTGCAGAGTTATGCTAGCTGAGTAGTTGGTGCGGCCATAAGCTGTCACATCTGGACCAGCCCATGCGTAAGTCACGCCATTATCGATGGCTGAGGCAACGTTGCCGACGTATTCTCTAGCCCAACTTGCACCACTATCAGTCGATCGATATATGTAATAGCCAGTAGCGCCAGATACCTGAGTCCAAGATATGGTGTTTTGGCTAGTCGCTCCTGTGGTCGTCACATCACCTGGAGTCGTATCTATGGCTGTACTCTCAAGCCCTGTTGAGTCAGTCGAAGATACGCGGTAAGCATAGTTGCCGGCTGCCAAAGAGCCGCCGATGCCTGAGCTGCCCAAGGTTGGACTGCCCGGCAGAGGTACTCCATCTAGGTATAGAGCAGCGTGAGTTAGGGTTAGGTGACCGCCGCCTGTGCCGCCAGCCTCGAATAGGACTTCGCCGGTGCTGTTCTGCAATGTTAGACCTGCTGCAGAAGGTGTAATCATATCGATCCCCGCCGTGCCAGCCTGTATTGTGGTAGCGCTGGCTCCTTGTTGCGAACCGACAGTCAGGGCTGTGTTAGAGGTAGCTGTTGAGCTACTACCGATATTGATCGTCTGGGTGTTGCCTGCCCCAATACTAGCGCCGATGTTGACTGTGGAAGCGGTCGTATTGTTGGCTATGTTAAGGGTTGAGTTGATTGTATCGGCAGTAAACAAAGACTGGCCTGCAGCGTTCTGAATCTGGAAGGCCGTAGTAGAGTCGACTGAGTTCTGGAAGATAGCGTGGCTATTGATGATGCCGTCTATAGCTACCGTGCCTAGCTTGAAGTTGGTTGCGGCGGCGGCCTGCTCAAGCTGTGCGCCGTCGATGTAGAAGGTGCGAGCCGTACTATCGGTCTGCTCAATGTAAATGTATGGGGTGCCCCAAGTAGCCACCGTGGCGCCTGTAGTAAAGGTACAGGTGTATCGAGTCCAAACAGTTGTACTAACAGTCTGCCCCGTCAGACAGTTAGTCCGTGAGGCATCACCGACGTCACTGCGCCCGACATTCATGGTTGTGAAGCTACTGCCCGCCTTGGCGTAGAAGCTTAGGGTGTATTGTGTGCTTGCTGAAAGGCCATACAAATAGGTTACGCCGGCGGTGGCATTGGCGGTCGTATCGATTTGAAGGCTGGCTTTGCCCACATAATGCTGGTTAGTAGTCTTGCTCCGAGTTGAAGCACTGGTCCATGTGTCGGTCCAACCATTAGTATCCGTCTCAAAACTAGAATTACTAATAAGATTTGGTGTCGTTGCCGTATCAACACTAACAAGGGAGCTGCCGCTGGCGTTCTGGACTTGGAAGGCAGTAACCGAATTGGTGGCACTCCTGATTGCCGTATCACCTTGAGCAGTCAACGTACCATTGATAGATACACCCTGCATGAAGTGAGCTTGGTCTATAACATCTAGCGTGCCGACTATGGTGGTGTTACCGGCGGTTAGCGATCCGCCAGTACCGCTATCACTAAGAGTCTGTCCGCTAGCGCCTACTAGGTCGAGTGATCCAGCTATCTGGGTTCTGGCTGTGGAGGTGTACGATATTGCGGCGGTACCGGCTCCGACGTAGTAACCCGTGTTATTCCAACCACCCCCTATGTATATGTAGCCGTTGGCTGTCGCTGCTCCAAAGCTGCTGTTGGCTGTTGTCAGGCTATTAGCATTAGTAACCCATGATCCGACGCTGCCATTAGGATTAAGCTTGGCGTAGTAAACACTGTTTGTATCAACATTGGAGGTACCATAACCACCGATGGAGTATATGTAGCCATTGAGTACGACAGTCTGATGATCAGCAACAACTGCAGGCAAAGAATTGGCAGTGTTCCAAGTGCCTATAGTGCCGTCACTGCTGAGCTTGGCAAAGTAGGTCGTATTAATTGGCGCAAAGCCACTATCATTACCACCCGTAATATAGACGTAGCCGTTGGCGAACGATGCAGCCATGGAGCTTAGCGCTAGTGGCAAGTCTCTGGCCGTACTCCACGCCCCAACCGAACCATCAGCATTGAGCTTGGTGTAATAAATATCATTAGTGGCGGCTGATCCGTTGTCTATTCCACCGATTACGTACAGGTAGCCGTTGGCAACTATTGAAGCGTGTTCTGATCGTGTTGTAGAACTGTTATTAATCGGGGTGGTGGAGCGCCACGTGCCGACTGTACCATCGGAGTTAAGTTTGGCATAGTAAACAGCGTCACTATAGCCGATGGCGTCGTCAAACCCACCAATGGTGTAGATGTAGCCATTGGATACGACGGTCGTGTGATGATATAGAGTTGCTGGCATTGGTGAGGTAACAGTCCAGTTGCCTAGGGCGCCATTACTCTTAATCTTGGCATAAGACACTGTGCTCGTTCCTGTAGCCAGTGTATTATTATCGAACCCGCCGACAACATACATATAGCCGTTGGCCGCCACCATGCCTGCATCCTCAAAGGTTCCACCGTTAGAGGCATTGGCGGTGGTAGATGGCCAAGCTTGGGTCTCTCCTACATTGGAGCCGTTGATAACTGTGTTGGCAGTGGTACTGTCGATCGTCAACAAGCTGCCGCCCGATGCGTTAAGAACTTGGAAAGCAGTTGATGAATTGGTGCTAGCTTGGAAAGTAACTGGTGAACTCACGACGCCAGCTATAGAGACCCTACCCTGCTGATATGGCAACGGAGGACTGGAGCTAATTACAGACACACTATCGATATATAAGGTGCGAGGTGCGCCCGTAAGTGTAGTTTGCTTGAAGTATATGTAGGACGTATCTGTGTTGACTGTGCTACCAGTGGTAAAGTTACACTCATACCTTGTCCAGCCACTAGTAGTTACTGTTTGGCTAGTCAGACATGAGGTGTCGGTAAGACCTGTGTCAGAGCGGCCAATCTGGAAAGCGGTAAAGGTACCGCTTGATAGCTTGGCGTAGGACACTACGGTGTAGTTGGTATTAGCCTGTAATCCATATTTATACCTTGCGCCGTCTTGAGCCAAAGCAACGGTATCAACCTGCAACGATGCCGCACCAGTGTTGAACTCTCCCGTGGTACGAGTGACTGTTGCAGTTGTAAGGCTGGCACTGTCTATGTAGAAAGTTCTCGCCGTAGCGTCTGTCTGCTTAACATACACGTACGAACCGCCAGAAACTGCACCGCCTGTTGTGAAGGTACAGGTGTACATAGCCCAAGCAGTAGTTACTGTCTGCCCAGTTAGGCATGAAGTGTCTGTAGAGCCAGCATCTTCAGAACGGCCAAGCTCCAAGGTACCAAATGAACCACTAGCGGCCTTAGCATAGATAGTAAAGGTATAGGTCTTGCTTGGGGACAAACCAGTTGAGAGCGTCGTAGTCCTAGCACCATCATCTGCAGCGGCAGTAGTAACCACCTTGGTTGAACCAAGACCTAAGTTATGCTCAGTTGTTACCTTGGTTATTGCAGCGCCCAGCCCTGCCCAGCCAGCTGGAATAGTATCAATGATATCTGACTCGAACTCACCGTTGGCGATGTAATTAGCAGGCAGCCAGCCATCAGCATTTACCTCTATATCACCATTGCCGATTAGATTGGTAGAGCTAGCAGTCTCAAGCTGAACGGCATCAACATAGTAGTCTTCGGCTGAAGTCAAAGTAGACTGCTTAATAAATAGGTATGGTGACCCCGACACATTACCCGTAGTAAAGGTACAACTATACCTTGTCCACACACCTATTGTGACAGTTTGACTTCCGGTACACGTCTTCTCAGACTCCGGCATACCATTATCGGAGCGACCAAACTGCAACGCCCTAAATGAGCCACTCGCAAGATTAGAGTAGAACGAGTAGGTGTAGGTCGTGTTAGATGCTAGAGCGTGATTGTACTTGGCACCGTCGTTAATAGTTGCTGTCGTGACTATACGCATTGAGGAATCGCCTGAGTAATGTTGGCTGGTACTCCTAGACAAGACTGAATCGGTAAGGCTAACTGAATCTATGTAGAAGGTTCTGGTAGCTTGATCAGTCTGACGGACATACATGTATCGAGTACCTGAGACGCTGCCGCCAGTGGTGAAGGTGCAGGTGTAGTTAGCCCAGCCGCTAGTGTTGACGGTTTGGGCAGTTAGACATGATGTTCTAGTAGTGCCGTCCTCAGATCGGCCTAGTTCAAAGGTACTGAATGAGCTGCCCGATGCTTTGGCGTAAACAGAGAAGGTGTAGGTTGTGCTAGACAGTAAGCTAAAGGTAAACCTAGCGCCGTCTGCACCAGCTGCATCAGTAGCACTGGTGTCAACCTGTAGCGAGGCTGTACCGTTATAGAACTCGCCAGTGGTTCTAGATATAGCATCGTTAGTACCCAGCTTAGTCCAGCTAGTTGTGCTGGTCTCGAAGTCTGTGTTAATGGTGAATATACTCTTAGGAGACCAGCCAGCTAAGTCCGACTCCATACTCGAGTTACTGAGCAAGTTGACTGTAGTGGTGGTGTCTACACCAAAGAGCTGTTCGCCGGAGGCATTCTGGATCGTGAAAGCAGTGGTTGAGTTTGACTGATTCTGAATGTTGACTGGAGAGGTTATGATGCCGTTGATTTGGGCTTGGCCCAACTTGTAGCTTGTAACACTTGAGGTCTGCAGCTGAGCACCATCAATGTAGAAAGTGTGAATTGTAGCATCGCTCTGCTTGATATAAACGTATGGCGTACCTGAGGTTGTGCCAGTAGTGAACAAACAACTGAACCGTGTCCAGCCACCCGTTGTAACGGTCTGGGCACTTAGGCAGTCAGTGTCTGTTGAGCCGTCGTTGGAGTAGCCGACATTCATGGTGGCAAAGGCCACACTGGCACTGTCGAGCTTGGCGTAGAATGAGAAGCCATAGGTAGTATTTGAGGCTAAGGCGTAGTCGTACTTGGTGCCGTCATTGGCAGCAGCGGTGGTGACTTCTTTAAGGCTACCAATGCCAATATAGCGCTGAGTAATGTCAAAGGCCGGCGTGGCTGCACTGCCCTTGGCTGACCAACCAGTAATGTTGGTCTCGAAGTTGGAGTTGGTCAGTAGGTTCTGGGTGGCCGTAGTATCGACGTTGAAGAGTTGGTCGCTGTTGGCATTCTGGACTTGGAAGGCAGTAGTAGAAGTTGCGCCCTTGACCAAGGTGCCATTAGTACCGCTCTGGAGCATTGTTTGGCCCGTGCTAGCAGTCGAGCCAATCGTGACTGTCTTGGCGCCGGTTCCGCCCGTACCAAAGTTGAGGGATTGGGCACCAGTGCCAGTGCCGATGTCTATGTTGCCTGTTTGGGCGCCGGTTCCGCCGATGTTTATCGTGCCTGTGGTCATGGCCGCACCTAGGCTGATTGAGCCGTTGGTTTGGGTATTGCCAATAGATATTGCATTAGCAAGACTATCAACATTAAACAGTTGGGTGCCTGCATTGTTCAATACTTGGAAGACGGTGGCCGAATCGCCAGTTGGCTGGAAGATATAAGACGGGGAGTTGAAGTTCATAGCTGTAGTCGATGATAGTCGGCTATCGCTAAGGGTCGTCGTGCCGGCACCCGCCACTACCCCACCCAAGAAGTAACCTTGGAAGAATCTATTGCTCTGCGTTGTGTAATCAGCAGTTGTAGCACCGATGTTCTGAATGATGTACTTAGTGACGGTGACGCCTGCTTCGAAGGTTACGGCCGGACTGACAGTAAGGCTAGCGGTACCGCCGCCAGCTGTAATGCGGGTGTAGTAGTCTTGGCCGGCGTTATCTATCAAGATCACGTCACCGTCAGTGAAGGCGCTGCCAGTCAAAGTCACTGTGGTCGTGTTAGTACCCGTACCACTAGTGGTAGCCGTTGTTCCCGTAGCTTGAGCGTTGGCTGTCAGCGAACCATCAGCACTGATGCCAGAAAGCTTAGTGCCAGAGGAGTTCTGGGATTGTAGCAAGTCAGCTGTTTGGCTGGCTCTAGACATTAGGACGCCTGTTATCGAAGCGTCGGCGGTGCTCTGGATGTTAAAGTTGGCGCTGGTCTGGCTAGTGGTCTGGTTCTTGATACCCGACGATGCCAAGACGGTACAGCCTGATGAGGTACAGATGTCTACACCGTTAATCTTGTACGCATTGCCTGTAGTGATATTGATGTCGCCGTTGACGTCTAGCTTGTAGTTGGCCGTGGCCTGCCCTACAGCTAGACGGTTATTGATGGTGTCGGCGACTAGTAGATTGCTGGTGCCGGCACTGTTCTGAATCTGGAAGGCGTTAGTGGTGTCAGTGCCGTTCTGGAAGGTCATGTGCGAGTTCACCACAGCATCAATAGCTAGCGTACCCGGCTTGAAGGTTGTTGAGGCTGCTGCTAATTCAAGTTGCACACCATCAATGAAGAAGGTGCGAGCCGTGGCATCGCTCTGCTTAATGTATATATAAGGAGTACCTGATGTCGTACCTGTAGTGAAGGTACAGGTAAAGCGAGTCCACTGGGTGGTACTAACTGTTTGACCGGTTAGACAGTTAGTTTCGCCACCAGTTGTGCCGTTGTCAGTACGTCCAGCCTGCATGGTTGTGAAGGTACCGCTAGAAAGCTTGGCGTAGAACGATAATGAGTATTGGGTACTTGAGGCCAAGGCATAGTTGTACTTAGCGCCGTTGTTAGCGGCAGCGCCAGTCGCAACCGACAAGCTGGCTGCGTTAACATACTGCTCAGCCGTCGATTGAGTCAGAGTAGCAGTTGTTCTGGCTGCCCAGCCAGTTGTGCCAGCCGACTCAAAGCTAGAATTAATTATCAGGTTAGGCGTAGCTAGAGTGTCCATGCTCAACAAGTTGGTGCCGTTAGAGTTCTGGACTTGGAAGGCCGTGGCAGAAGCTCCACTGCTAAACAAGGCATTTCCACTTACCCCAAGATTACCGTTAAACTGCGAGCTGTCGAATACGGTTAGTCCTCCCTGTATAGAGGCGCTACCGCCTATTGAGGCATCCCCGTTTGTGGTCAGCGTGCCAGTTTCTAGGCCACCAGTCTCTAGTTGCTGAATGTAGGCGCCGCCGACGTCGAAGACTTCCAAGCTTGCTCCAACCGCAACATAGGCGTAGCGACCTTGGACTTGGAGATCTACTGGAGTACCTCCAGTTGCATAACTACCGACTGATGTTGGAGTAACTGGATCTGATATATCAATTGTTTCTAATAAATCAGTGCCGACGACGTAGGCGTAGCGACCTTGGACATAGACGACATAAGGATCGTTAGCAGTTGTAGCTACTGATCCGTAAAGAGTTGGGCTGGCTGGGTTACTAATGTCGAAGATTTGTAATTCTTGAGTTTGAGTAGTGACCACGTAAGCAAAGCGACCTTGGACATAGACAGAGTGCGGCTGGCTAAATGCCCCTGTTGATACGCTGCCAGCACTAACTGGATTAGCGGGGTTGCCGACGTCAAAGATTTGTAGAGTATTATTGCCGGCAATGTATGCGTAGCGGCCTTGTACAAAGATGCTAAGCGGACTGCTGGAGGCTACACTGCCTGCAAATGTTGGATTAGTAGGATTGCTGACATCAATGATTCGCAGCGTGTTGGTGCCATAAGCCGCTACGTAGGCGTAGCGGCCCTGAACATATATAAATTCGGGGTTAGATATACCACTAAGGCTGCCGACAGCCGTTGGGCTGGCTGGGTTACTGACGTCGAAAATTTGTAACGAGCCTGTGCCGTTGTTTACGACGTAGGCGTAGCGGCCCTGAACGTAGACACCACGCGGATCAGTAGCAGTTATAGCAGTACCCACTTGAACTGGGGCATTTGGATCTGTGATATCAAATATATCCAGAGAATCCGTACCTGTAGTGTGGACGACATAAGCATACTTACCTTGTACGTGCAAAGAGTACACTCCAGCACCCGTGCTCACCGAACTTCCGCCAGTAGTTATTGCCCCGCCGACGTAAAGCTGTCCCGTTGGCGTGCCTATGCTACCGATCGATACGCGCATGCTGGTGGTGTCGGCATTCAGGAGACTGATAGCCGCTGCATTTTGTATCTGGAAGGCCGCTGCTGAGTCAACTGTGTTTTGTTGTAACAAAGTACCCGTGAATGTGTTGTCGCCTGTAAATGTCTGGGTTGTGTCAAGATACGCCACGTTGCTAAGAGTACCGCCGGCGTTGATGTCTGCTCCGTTGAGTTGGAAGGCGCCACCAACTGAGTTAATATTGCCTGCGCAAGCAAAATCACCAGTAGCGTTAGTGACAGTACAGCCAGTACTGGCTGAGCCGCCACCTAGCAGAATATTACCCGTGCTGGTGTTACCGATATTAATTACGCCTGATGTTGCGGCATCTAGATTGAGGTTCTGCCCCACACCACCAGCAACTACTGATAGACCACCAGTACTGTTAGTGAGTGTCGTGCTAGTGCCGAGACTGACAGTTCCGCTACCACCTTGCAAAGTTAGGTCGCCTGCTGCGGTACTAATAGTGGAGGCTGTGCCTGCTGTAAGGTTGATAGAGCTGCCGCCCTGCAGGCTGATCGCCCCTGCCGCACTATTGCCGATGTTGACTGCACCAGTTGATGTGCCTGTATTGATGTTGGTGTCGAAGTTGGAGCTAGCATTGATATTGGCTACTGCACCACTGACCGTAAGACCTAGAGCGCCTTGCAGCAGACCAGCGCCGGAGTTTACGCCTACAGCTGTTACAGCTCCTGCGTTAGTGACAGTGAAGTTTGTGCTGTTGATGAGGTTCGTGAAGGTACCAGCTATAGTTATGGCGTTGGTGGCTGTCCCAGCTGTATTGGTTAGATTGAGTAGATCGGTTGTTGTTCCGCCTCCGGCGTTACGGTTGATGGCTAGCCCAGCAGCTTGGGTGCCGGTAGTGTTAGTCAGGCTAATGTTCTGGCCGTTAGCAGCAAAGCCTTGGATTACATCAAGAGCTGTGGCGGCTGTGCCGGTGTTGGTGCCATTTACAGTTAAACCTACTACGCCGCTAGTGGCAGGAGTAATCGTGTTTGCTGCAGTATTAGTTGGGATTTGCTGAATGTAGTTACCGCTGACAGCTGCTGCTGCATACCCCGCACATACACTGCTAGTAGTACAAATGGTGGTTGAAGTGTCAGGTAGTGTGTAGGTTCTGGCAGCAGTTGCTCCAGTGAAGGCGGTGTAGGCACTGCCTGTTCCACCTAAGGATGCTGGTAGTAGTGCGTTGACACTCCATGTACCGGCACTGATGCTAGGAACACCAGTTGAGGCGCTTGTGTTGAGGCCGGTGCCGCCATAAGTTGAGCCGACTACGCCACTAGTGATCTGGTTGCCATTGATGGCAATTGGCGTACTAGCTGCAGCCGTAAGTCGACCTTGGGCATCAACTGTGAATGTAGCTACGCTACTGGCTGAGCCGTAGCTGCCTAGAGTGACGGCTGTGTTGGCTAGATCAATTGTTGTGCTAGAACCTAGGGCTACACTACCGCCACCACTTAGGCCGGTGCCAGCTGTGACGGTCAATGCGCCGCTGTTAACTAGACGAGCGTTAGCTACTGTGCCGCTGCTAATGTTGCTGCCGTTTAGAGTTGTTAGGCCTGAGCCGTTGCCGGTGATGATGCCAGTCACACCGAGAGTTCCGGCAATAGTTGTATTGCCTGCTGCATCGACGCTGAACATGCTGACACTGCCGGCTTGAAGGTCTAATAGGTTTCCGGTTGGGGTACCGTTTAGGTTGTTGGCAAATATCAAAGCTTGTCCTGCAGTTGGGTTGCCACTTTGAGTCACGCTTAGGGCTGAGTTAGTACCGGAGTTAGTTAGACTCAATACTCCAGCTGCGCCGGAGTTGCTGTTGGTTAGACCTAGTAGAGTCCCTAGGTAACTAGCGCTGCTAGTGTCGTTAGCGTTCTTGGCAATGTAGCTTCCGCCAGTGCTTGGGGCATACCCCGCACATACACTGCTAGTAGTACAAATGGTGGTTGAAGTGTCAGGTAGTGTGTAGGTTCTGGCAGCAGTTGCTCCAGTGAAGGCGGTGTAGGCACTGCCTGTTCCACCTAAGGATGCTGGTAGTAGTGCGTTGACACTCCATGTACCGGCACTGATGCTAGGAACACCAGTTGAGGCGCTTGTGTTGAGGCCGGTGCCGCCATAAGTTGAGCCGACTACGCCACTAGTGATCTGGTTGCCATTGATGGCAATTGGCGTACTAGCTGCAGCCGTAAGTCGACCTTGGGCATCAACTGTGAATGTAGCTACGCTACTGGCTGAGCCGTAGCTGCCTAGAGTGACGGCTGTGTTGGCTAGATCAATTGTTGTGCTAGAACCTAGGGCTACACTACCGCCACCACTTAGGCCGGTGCCAGCTGTGACGGTCAATGCGCCGCTGTTAACTAGACGAGCGTTAGCTACTGTGCCGCTGCTAATGTTGCTGCCGTTTAGAGTTGTTAGGCCTGAGCCGTTGCCGGTAAAAATATTAGTGCCGATGTTGATGTTGCCGAAGCTGCCGCCAATCGAGCCAGCCGTAAGTGCGCCAGTACCAGTGATGCTGCTGAAGGTGCCAGCTTGTAGGTTGGTGTTGGTGATGAGGCCATCTACGAAGGCTGAGCCATTGTATTGAAGGACTGATCCAGTTGTAGGAGTGCCAGAGATAGTTAGAGTCTCACCTTGTAGGCTAGCTATGGTTGGGTTGGGGTAGGTGCCTGTTAGGTCACCGCCGGCTGATCCAGTCGCGGTACAGTTATTGGAGGTTCGACAAACCGTGGAATCAACTGCTACATCGTTAGCGTTTACGGTTATGCCGTCACCCGCCCCGATGTCTAGTGTGGTGCTGCCACCAAGTGAGACAGAGCCGCCATTAATTAAACCGCCTCCGGCTGTGACAGTTAGAGCACCAGAACCAGTCAAGTAAGTGTTGGCTACAGTGCCACTGCTAATGTTGCTACCGTTGAGACTTGTCAAGGCGGAGCCATTCAGTACCGGTAAGAAGCCAGAGCCATCAAGCTGCACTAACTGGTTGATGCCGTTGAAGGTGTTGCCTTGCAGAGTTACATTAGCCGAGAGGCGAGCATCGGCTACAGTGCCACTGCTAATGTTGGTGCCGTTTAGAGTGGTTAGGCCTGAGCCGTTGCCGGTAAAAATATTAGTGCCGATGTTGATGTTGCCGAAGCTACCACCAATCGAGCCAGCCGTAAGTGCGCCAGTTCCGGTTATGTTGGCAAAGGTGCCAGCTTGGAGATCGGCGTCAACGATGGCACTGGTGCTCAAAACACCAAAGCCGTTGGTGTGGACTACGCCGACGGAGTTAAGAGCACTTAGAGTTGTCGTTCCAGAAATTGTTAGGCCACCAAATGTTGGCGAAGAAGTAGTAGCAATATCTTGGATGGTGTTGATGGTGCCGCTACTAGCTGTGAAGTTAGTAGAGTTGAACTGAGCAATACCCTTCTGGGTAGTGCTGGCGTCATCAATGGTGATAGTTCCAGCGCTACCAGTAGCGTTACTGAGTGCAAGGACCCCAGTTTGACCATCTAGGCTAGTCACGCCGCCGCCAGCGCCGCCGGTACAAGCTGCAAAGACTAGAACGCCGCCGCCGGAAGTAGTCAGACAGTCGCCGTTACTACCAACGGCTGTTGGCAAGGTGAGGCTGAAGTTCGAACCAGAGGCACCAGCCTGAAGCGTCACCGTGTTGCCATTTGTAGAGTTGTAGAAAGCAATCGATCCAGTGTTTGTGCTTGCCGTACCTAATGCGAGACTGCTGGCGCCTTGTATTGCTACGTTGCCCGAAGCAGTGACTGTACTGCCTGACTCACTAAGGGTTGAATCACCTATGGTGCCAGCACCTGTGAATATAGCTATATTGCCGGTCGTGCCACCACCAGTTATGCCACCTCCAACACCAGTACAGTTGGCCAGAGTATACAAACAAACAGTATCAGTAGCGCCGCCTGCGATACTTGGGAATTGAATAGTAGCGTTGCCTGCTCCGGTTGGGTTAAGGCCTTGTAGTATTACCTGTCTAGAGCTAGTAGAGTTAGCCAAGTTAATACTACCGGCAGTTGTGCCCGGTATGCCAACGGTAAGGCTTCCGCCTTGTACGGTTAATGTGCCGGTAAAGTTAGCACTGCTGCTGATAGTTTGACCGTTTAATGTACCGCCAATTGTAGCGTTGTTAGTTACAGCTAGGGCTGTTCCGGCAGCTGTGAAGCTGTTGGTGCCCGTAGTAAAAGTATTGCCTTGATTGAGGTAGGCTACGTTAGTTAGGGTTCCGCCTGTGTTTATGTCGGTGCCGTTAATACGGTATGCGGAACCGGAAGTAACGTTTATGTCGCCGTTTACGTCCAAGGTGTAGGCAGCCGAGGCTTGGTTGATAGCGACCCTGCTATTAGTGGTATCGACCAGCAACGTGGCGGCCGAAGAAGCATTCTGGACTTGGAAGGCGGCAGTCGAATTGCTGGCAGTTTTGACTATAGTTCCAGTATTTAAGTCACCGGAGGCCGTAATGTTCACTCCGCCCGAGCCACCAGTAAGCATCAGGTTGGCATTAATACCTGAGGCGACTGCCACGTTTGCCCCATCACCCCCTAAGATAGAAATATTACCAAACTCGGCGCTGGTTATATCAATATTATTGATGGCATTGACTGTTATGTTGTTTTGGCTAGTTAGCCACACATCACCAGTGCCACCCCGCAGATACAGCGCGCTTGAACCACTGGTGGTTCCTACTGTTGTAGTGTGATTGGTGGCATTGGTGCCAACGTTAACGGCACCCGTTCCGTTACTCTGAAGGTTTAGGGTAGTGTTCGTCCCGCCACTCTGCAGAGTAAGCCCACCGCCGCCAGTTATAACGGCACCGGCCGCTCCCAGATTAATTGCTGTCGCGGCACCGAAGGCGTTTACGGCAGTCGCGTTAGTGTTCAATAAGTTAAAACTAGCCGCCGAAGTAGTAAGATCCCCGCCATTAACCGCCAAGTCATCGGCCAACTGCAGCCCGCCACCAGCCGTGAAATCAGTACCAGCATTGCCGACGTTGACAATCAAGTTATTGTTCATGTCAAGATTTGAAGCCGCGACACCAGTGAAAGTTATGGTGTCGGAAGCGGCATTACCAAGCGTCGTGTTGCCGTTGACCATAAGGTTCAAATCAACCGTTAGCGAATCATCTGTAAAAAGATTATCTGTTCCGCTCCGGTATAGGTTGGTGTCTTGTGACCCGCTGGGACCAAACACCAACCTACCCGACGCGTCAAAGGCTGTCAGGATAGCACCGCTGCCGTCCTGAAGTTGTATTAGATCAGCGGTCTGCGAAGCACGCCCTTGTATTATTAGTCCTTGTGTACCCGCGTTTCCAGTATCTATATTCAGGGTGCGTTTGATAGTGGTGATGAGGTTTTGGTTGCCATTATTGATAGTCACGTTGCCGCCAGCCGAGATGTGGAAAGCATCAGTTCCACTTGTTGTCTGCACGACTAAGCTAAAACCAGTCTGGCCAGCGCCGGGATCGATAAGAACGGTGGTAGCCGAACTGCTTGCGGCACCCTTAACATACAGCCCGCTCTGGGTGTCGTTGGTGCTAACAACACTGAGCACGCCATTGTTAGTCGTGGTATTAACACCTACGAAAGTGCTGTCGTCGTATATCAAGCCAGTAGCGAGAGTACTGGGGTCTGTGAAACGGGCAACATAATTAGCCGTGCCGCTGCCACCGATAGTACCGCTGCCACAATTCGCTAAAGTCTGCAGACAGACAGTATCGCTACTGCCGCCAGCAATGCTTGGAAGTTGGTAGATAGCAGTGCCAGTGCCGCTTGGAGCAACCGCTTGAAGGGCGCTTAAGTTGGAATTAGTGCTGTTGGCCAGATTAAGAACACCAGCTACAGATCCAGCTACACCGGCAGTAATACCACCAGCGCCTTGCACAGCCAGCGTTCCGCCCAAAGTCGTCGCGCCGGTGCCGACCGATAATGTGTTCGTTCCTGTAATCGTGGTGTTGCCATTGAGGCTGACCGCTCCGGAGCCAGAGCTAAAAGTACCCGACCCAGTCTGAGAAATGTTGGCGTTGGTGTTGATCGAACCGTTTACATCCAACATGTAGCTAGCGTTAGGAAGATTAGTGCCGACTCCAATACTGACACCGTTATCGAATAGCAATGAATTACCGATCTGAGTACCACCTGCATTGGTGAACTTAGGCAAGTAGTTCTGAGTGCCGCCACTAGATGTCACACCGCTACCACCACCGGTACAGTTGCCTAGATTCAGCAAACAAACCGTATCTGTTGCACCGCCCGAATCAGGAATCGTAATAACTTGGTTCTGTCCCGCTGGCGCCAATCCTCTTAGGATTGTCATGTTGGCATTACCGGTGTTAGCCAAACTTAGACTACCTGCTGCCGAGCTTGGAGTTCCTAGTGTCAGACCAGTTGCACCCTGAATGGTTGCGCCGCCAGCAGTTATTGTCAGACTCCCGTTTAGAGTCGCTCCTCCGAACGTAGGCGTCGAAGCAGCCGCAATGTCTTGCGGCAGAGTCAGTGTGATATTACCGGTGTTAGACGATACATTTACCTGATTTGCAGTGCCAAATAATCCAAGTACACCGCCGTTAGTAACAGTGGTACCGCTGATGCTGATTCCCGCACCTGCCGCTAAGGTTACATCACCAGTCAGACCTTGAAAGCTAGTAACCTTAGGTCCACTGGTGCCGCCGTTAGCCGTCGCCTGCAAGATGTCAGCCGACAACGATAGCTGATTGCCGGTGATGGCAAGTCCATTACCCAGAGTTAGTGCGCCGCTTCTACCACCAATTGAAGATACAGACTGTGTCGCAGCCGTAGGCAGCAAACTAACAAACTGCTTACCATTGTAGTAATACGGTTGGTTGGTAGTGCTGTCGTAGTAGATCTGTCCAATTGAGGGCTTCTGCGGAACAGAGGTCGGCGTCAGTATAAAAGCGTTATTGACTGTTAGTTGGCCGTTAATGGCCAATCTGTTCATCTCGCCCGACTCAAGCTCTCGATTAGTTTTGATATCGCTCACCTGTATTGCGCCAACGGCGTAATTGGTGCTGCCTGAGCCAGAGGAGCTAGACTTATCACCTCGCCCAGCTAGGCTGAGCAGCAAAGTACCAAACAATCCAAGCAGCAGAACAACTAAGACAACGGCGCCAGTTATGTATAGTGCTGATCTGTTAAACTTCAACAACTTTAGTGTTGGGCCGTTATAGCTAGGGGCCGGAGCCGAGACGATGGGCTGATCGGATTGGATAACCGGCTGCAACTCAAGACTTGAGCCATAAGCTGGGCTACTGTACATACCCTTAGAGTTTTTGCTGTCCGGTTCCATCACTGTTTTTTGTTACTCTTTTGTTTATATATAAAAAGCTGTAATTCTATGATAAACCCCTTATGGTAGGCGTACAAGCAAATCGGTCTCATTTTGTACTCTGTTGTCACCCCTGTTAGCTGATCACATATTCGGTATCGCCCCTGTTAATTTTGAACACAAAAATGATGTGCTTTTGACAGCTAAATGCCTCCTGCTTAGTTGTAGGCTGTGGAGATGCGTTGTTTTCGCCTTGGTTCGGGCATTTAACATACACACTTGGTGCGCCTAATTGACACATTTGGTGCGCATATTTAGTACCTTAGCGCGAGAACGATAAAAAACTCCGAGCTGAAGAATTAACAGATTGAAGTAGCCTTATAATACCAGCCTTCTGATATTAGTTAGGATTGTTTTGCAGATGATAATGAGCGTACTGTGCGTTGGTGGCTTTTTGCTATGATTGAGGGTGTGTCGGCTGGCGTCTTCTGGGCCCGCTAGAGCTTGGTTGTGGCGCAATTGGTGTCACGCACCACTCTAGCCCCAAAATGGCCCTAAACAAGCCCTAAATGGCCCAATCAAATGGTTTTGAAGATCGGGTCGCCTTGGATCATGCGGCGTAATGCCTCCTGCTGACGGCGCTCTTTCATAGAGAGCCGCTTTAGGAGGCGGTCGTCTTGTGCCTTACGTTGTTTGTCCTCTTGTTTCATACCTTTTCTCCCCTTCTCTTATTTGTTTTCACGGTGAAATTTGACATATTAACTCCTTGCCTACTGCAGGCTAACTAGTATCCAAACTAGGTTATTGGCATCTTGTTGGCTGGTGGTCTTACCGATGATTGAACCAGTGGCGGCCGAGGCTGGAGTTTGAACAGTTCCCTCACCTATGCTGGTGCTCAGTAGCTTACCGGCCTTAAGTGGTGTAGGCGCGTTTCCAAGCCCATCAGGTGTAGTATCGACACGGACTTGAACCCAGCCACTAATGGCGACGTCAATGTTATCGCCGATCGCGCCGCCGGTAACAGCAACACCGATGACACGGGTGTCGCTGGTGTTGGTTGTAGTGGTGATCTCGCCTTCGTGGCCGTCAGTGTCGTCTAGGATTACTACGCTGCCGGCAGTAATAGCCTTGTTTGCCTTGAAGGTCTTGATGGTGGCCTGACGGGTGTTAACCTGTCCAGTCATCCTGATATCGCCACCAAAGCTGGCTATGCCGCTAACAGTTAGGCTGCCGACCGAGGCAGAGCCTGTTACGGTCAAGCTACCGGTAGTTGTAGAGCCGGTAACAGTTAGACTGCCGGTCGTAGTAGAGCCGGTGACGGTCAGATCGCCGCCGACGCCCAAAGTGCCACTTATATTTGCCGTCTGTACGGTCAGGTTAGTAATGTTAGCTGTGCCGCTAACTGATAGGTCGCCAGTAACGGTTAGGGTGCCGTTAACATTCAAGGAGGCGAAGTTACTATCACCGGTGATGTCTAGGTTGCCTTGTAGGGCTGTGTTGCCGTTGACTGTTAAGGCGCCGTCTACTGTGTGATCGCCTTGTAGAAGACCGCTACCTGCGTTTGGATCATCAAAGCCTGTGCCAAGCTGAACTATAACCTGAGCATCCTGCTGGGTTCCATCGTAGCCATTCATGGCCGTACCGATGATCTTGCCTGCCTTGGTTGCCTTCATAGCCACACCCGGGGTAGATGATGAAGTCAGCGGATCACCAGCTTGGATAGGGCCATTCTCAAGGCTTACCTTGACCGGCACACGACCTGTTAGGGCTAGGATTACTGAGTGCCCGTCATCTTGGCCAGCGACATCGTACGGGCTAGTTGAGACAACACCAATCATGTGCCGGTCATATGGAGAGTTTGAGATAGTTACCGCGTTACCGCTAGAGTCTATACTTAGAATTTCTCCAGCCTGAGGCTCAACTGCACCCGCATAAGGAATCCACTCGGCAAAGTCAGCAGTGTCAGAGCCGTTGGCACCCTGAGCTGTACCAGAGTTGAGACCAACGATGCGCCATGCACCGTTGATGTAAACTACCGTGTAGCTCTCGGTGACCGTGGTGTTTACGGTATTGGAGGCCGTGACTGTGCCAATGGTCGTACCATTAATCCGAGTCGTTACATCAACAGAGTTGCTTGTACAGCCACCATCTGTTGCCTTGGTGACAATGAAGGCATAGCTACCCTCAGTATTGCTTAGGCCCGTAATGTTGAATATCTTATCCGAAGTATTACAATCACCGGTCGTGTCAGTTGACTGGTTGTAGTATGCTAAAGCTCCCGTAGTTATTGTTGAGGTCGTAGTGGAGTTACTGGTAGCAGTTGTAACGGTATCTCCGCCCCAAGTACCGCTAACATCAAGCGTGCGAGTTGGTGCCACTACGCCTAATCCAAGACGGTTGTTAACACCGTCCCAGTACATGTTGCCTGACAAGGCAGATACATTATCTATGCCGTACTCGGCAACGTTGGTACCAAGCTTTGTAACCACTAGACCCTTGATGTAGTGAGCGTTGTTACTGCCGCCTGTGCGAGCACCAAAACCAAAGTCCGTACCACTAAAGTCACGAGTGTATACATCTGAGTAAGTCAGCACAACTTCGCCGTCCCAACGAACGATAATCTTGTTGTAGTTAATGGAGATGTCGATATCATGGAAGTTGTTATCATCCATGCCAGCTCTGGCTACTGAAGTTAGCGGGTTAGCGCCTCCGCCGGTTCCACACTGGTTGCCGTCAGTGAAGCCACCATAGGTTATACCAATACAGTCATGGTACTCGCTGAAGTAGATGATGTAACCTTTGGTCAGTCCAGAACCATACTCGGTGGTTGGTGTAGCATCAGCAAAGCTGTAGAACCACGTACCGTCAGCACCAGTACCGCCACCTGACTTGTACCTATACTGAATGCGCTCGAACGGCACCTGCGCAAAGTCCCAGTTAACAGAACCGCTTTGGCCGTTTGAGGCAGAAGTTAGTCGGACGCCATTGGTTGCGCCGTCGTAGGCAGCGTTACCAGACAAGGTAGCCTGTGGGTATGACTGTCCTGTGACGGTTGGGTTGTTAAGGCCATCCCAGTAGCCTAGGGCTGGTGAAGTTAGGGCAGCAGAGGCAGTTGATAGACCAATATTGCCTGATGCATCTAGACCAAGAATACCTGAGAAGATGGCTGACTGAGCTGAGGTTGAGTTGATCTGAGAGAACCTCAAGCCCGAGGTGCCTGCAACGTTACTGTTGATGATCGTGGTCATGGAACTGTTAAGGCCGTTTGTAGTCGTGTCTACACTAAGGGCGGCTACACTAGAGGTGTTCTGTACGGCGAAGGCGGCGCTTGAGTTGGTGCTATTCCTAACAACCACACCTGTTGTTGAGCTGCCAGTAGCAGTTAGCGTTATGCCGCCAGCAGCTGTTCCACCTTGGATAAGAGTACTTGATGTAGTGTTGAGTGAACCAAGCTGTACGGTCTGTACGGCTGCGCCGGTACCGATCTTAATGCCGTGGGCAGTAGCACCGTTACCAATAAGAATTGCGTTAGCGTTAGTACCGGCTTCTAGAGTTAGTGTAGAGCCAGCGTTAGTTCCACCGATTAGGATATCGTTGTCGCCAGTGTTGCTAGAGCCGATTTGGATGCCGTGGGCGGTGGTGCCATTGCCGATTTGGATTGCATTGGTGGCTGTTCCACCTTCGATACTGATAGTAGAACCAGTGTTAGTTCCGCCAATTAGAATGTCATTGTCGCCGGTGTTGCTGGAGCCGATCCTAATACTGTGAGCGGTGGTGCCGTTGCCGATTGCGATGGCTCCGGCTGCGGTGCCGGCTTCTAGAGTAAGTGTTGAGCTGGCGTTGGTAGAGCCTATGTTTACAGTCTGTGCAGCACCTGTGCTTGTACCGATATTAACAGTGCCGGCTAGAGCTACGGCAGCAGTAGGGCCAATGTTGACGATTGGTGCAGCTGTTGTTGTGTCTATGGCAAGTAGGTTATTGCCAGCGACGTTCTGGACTTGGAAAGCAACAGTGCTGTTTGTGCCGTTCTTAAATAGCGCTGTGCCGCCGATATTAATATCAGCACCGACTGATACACTTTGTGCAAACATTGCCGAACCGGCCACCTGCAATAGGCCGACTATGTTAGTGTTACCTGCTGTTAGTTCGCCGCCTGAGCCAATCTCACCATCGGCAAGGTTAGATCCGCCTAGTCCTACTAGGTCTAGGGCGCCACCAACCTGAATACGCTGGGTAGAGGTGTAGTACACGTCGCCCCTAGCAACACCGCCAGTGTCTAAGCCACCAAAAGTATAGATATATCCGTTGGCTACAACACCTGAGAAGAAGCCTCTGCCTGCTGGCAAAGTTGTTGCGCCAGTATTCCATGCGCCTATTGTGCCATTAGAGTTAAGCCTTGCGTAGTAGATAGAAGTGCTGGCACCACCACCATTCCCACCACCGATCGCATATACATAACCGTTGGCTACGACCGTTGCCTGTCCAAACAAGGCAGTGCCCAGCCCTGTTGTGGCCTGCCAAGCACTAAGAGAACCGTCGGCGTTGACTTTAGCATATTGGACACTAGTTAGAGGAGTAAGTGCAGGGTTTTCTCCACCAATTACATATACATAGCCGTTAGCCGTGACAGAAGTATGGGCATCTCTAGTGCCTGTGAACGCATTAGCTGTCTGCCAACTACCGACTGTGCCGTCGGCGTTGAGTTTGGCGTAGTAGACAGTGTTTCGGAAAGTACCAGTCTCGTCTTTACCGCCCAGAACATAGACGTAGCCGTTAGCTACTACTGAAGTCGGCAGGTGTCTGAACCCTGGGAAATCAGTTGTCTGGTTCCAGCCACCGAGAGTACCGTCGGCGTTGAGTTTGGCGTAGTAGACATCATTTAGATAAGAACCATTATATCCGCCCAGCACGTAGACGTAGCCGTTAGCTACTACACTAGCGTGGTCGCCTATTGCTATAGGTAGATTAGTAGTAGAGGCCCAAGTACCGACACTACCGTCAGCGTTAAGCTTGGCGTAGTAGGAAGTATCCTTGGCAGAGACAGTATCCCAACCACCTATTACATATACATAGCCGTTAGCTGTAACCGTTGGGTGGTAAGCTCTAACGTTTGCCCCCAAAGAAGTAGTAGAGGCCCAAGTACTTAGTTCGCCTGAGTTATTCCCACCGATGGTAATCTTGTTGTTGGTGGTGTCGACGTTGAAGAGTGAGTCGCCAGCGGCGTTCTGGATCTGGAAGGCGGCAGTTCCATTGTTGGTGTTCTTTACGAGCACCTGAGTGTTAGCGCTGCCGCTTGTTGCATTGCCTGTCAGAGTAATAGCACCAGTACCCGTTCCACCCTGAATGAGTGTACTTGATGTAGTGTTGAGTGAACCAAGCTGTACAGTCTGTACGGCTGCGCCGGTACCGATCTTAATGCCATGAGCAGTGGCGCCGTTGCCGATCAGAATAGCGTTAGCGTTAGTGCCAGCTTCTAGAGTTAGTGTGGAACCGGCGTTAGTACCGCCAATTAGGATGTCATTGTCGCCAGTGGCGTTGGAACCGATTTGGATGCCGTGGGCGGTGGTGCCGTTACCGATTTGAATGGCGTTGGTAGCGGTGCCGCCTTCTAGAGTTAGTATGGAGCCGCTGTGGATTCCACCGATTAGTACAGCATTGGCGGCTGTGCCATTAGAGCCGATTTGGATGCCGTGGGCGGTGGTGCCATTGCCAATCTGGATTGCACCTGCGGCTGTTCCGCCTTCGATGTTAACCGTGGAGCCGCTGTTGGAGCTACCAAATAGGATATCGTTGTCTCCGCTGGCGTTAGAGCCAATCTGGATGCCGTGAGCTGTGCCGCCGTTACCGATTTGAATGGCGTTGGTGGCCGTGCCGCCTTCGAGAGTTAGCGTAGAGCTGGCGTTAGTTGAGCCCAGTGCTATTAGGTCTGCACCCGTGTTGTTGGCGCCGATGTTAATTGTGGTTGTCTTGGCTACTGTATCGTTACCAATGTTTAAGTTGCCGGTCCCAGCTTGTAGGGTTAGGGCGCTAGTGCTGTTTGTGGAGCCGATTGTAACACTCTGTATGGCGGCACCAGTTGCCAGTTGTATTGTGTGGGCGGTAGCGCCATTAAATAGGTTGGTAGTGCCCGTGCCAGCTTCGGCAGTAAAGGTAGAGCTAGCGTTGGCGGAACCGATTGAGATAACCTGAGCAGCTGTTGCATTGGTACCAATCTGGATACCGTGGGCGGTGGCGCCGTTGCCGATCTGGATGGCGCCTGCGGCTGTTCCGCCCTCAATTGTGACGGTTGATCCACTATTGGCACCGCCTAGTAGGATATCGTTGTCACCAGTGGCGTTAGATCCGATTTGAATACCGTGGGCGGTGTTGCCGTTACCGATTTGTAACAGGCCGGCGTTACCAGATTCGATTGTAATGGCGTTAGCAGCTCCGGAGGCACTACCTATTGATACAGTTTGCGTGTTAGAACAGCAGGCCGTGCTGTCAGCAATGTGAACTGTTGAATTAATAGCTGTGGCACCAGTTGCTCCAATGTTTATTGCGCCAGTGGCACCGCCTTGAATGTTAGTGGTTGAGGTCGTATTAGTTGAACCGATCGTAACTGTCTGGACTGCAGCTCCAGTACCAATCTGGATGCCGTGAACGGTGGCACCGTTGCCGATCTGGATAGCGTTGGCGGCTGTTCCTGCTTCGATATTTACACTGGTAGATGTATTAGAGCTAGATCCGATGTTAAGGGCTTGTCCGGCAGCGCCTTGGATGGTGGCTGCGCCGGCTGTACCAAAGGTCAAAGTGTTAGCGTTGAAGGTGTTGGTGTTGTAGGTGCTAGCGGCTGTGATGGCGCCGGCGTTAGTTACCAAGAAGTTGGTGCTATTAATTAGGTTGGTGTATGTCCCTGTTAGGTTGATTGCATTAGTGGCAGTACCAGCGCCGCTCTTAGCGATCAACAGACCGTTGGTGATTGTACCTGCAGTGTTAGTCAGGTTGATATTTGCTCCATCGCCTGTTGTGCTGCTTGTGACGTTTAGGGCTGTAGCTGCACCACCTTGGACGATGTTGACTGCAGTAGCTGCGGTACCGCTGGTACCGTTAACTGTTAGGCCTACTACGCTGTTGGCGGTTGGGGTAACTGTGTTGGCTGCAGTGCTGGTTGGTACTTGTTGTAGGTAGCTACCGCTTACTGGAGCTGCTTGGTAGCCAGTACAGACAGAGCCGGTTGAACAGATGGTACCATTCTCAGCTGGCAGGTTAAGGGTGTAGGCAGTTGAACTTGGGTTGTTTGGTACTAGGGAGATGCTGCCCGAGCCGCTGGCTGAGTTGAATAGTAGCTTACCTGTTAGGGTTGAGGCCTTACCTAGAGCTACTTGGTTAGAGCTGGTGTCGACTGATAGGACTGTATTGGTGGAAGTATTTTGAACTTGGAATGTGCCGACGTCGCTGTTTATTGCACGCACTACATTGGTATTGGAGGAGAGCTGCTGCTGGATACCGCTACTTCGGAAAGTAGCCAGACCTGCGTTACCAAGAGTTATGTCGCCTGCAGCGGTGGCTGTGGCACCGATGTAGATGTGCTGTCCAGCTGCTGAACTACTACCTATCCAGATACCGTTAAGGGTAGCCGACGAATTAGTACCGATATTTATATCGCCGCTGCCGTTGTTGTCGATATTAAGGGCTGTGTTGGTGCCGCCCGCCGCAATGGTTAGAGCGCCGTTAGAAGTCAGGTTAGTGCTGGTACCAAGGCTAACTGTGCCACTGCCAGCTTGTAGCGTCAGGTTACCTGCTGTAGTACTAATTGTGCTGGCGGCATTACCAGTAATGTTGAGTGCTTGGCTGGCAGCTGATTGAATTGTAGCTGTGCTGGCTGCGCCAAATTGTAGGGCTGAGCTTGTGAAGGTGTTGGAGTTGTAAGTGCCACCAGCAGTTATGTTGCCAGTGTTGCCCACGGTGAAGGCAGCTCCTGCGTTAATAATACTAGTGTAAGTGCCGCTTATTAGAATGGCGTTAGTTGCAGTGCCTGAGCTATTTGTCAGCTGGATCAGGTTACTGGTTGTGCCGCCAGCACCAGATCGGTTTATTAATAGGCCTGCGCTTACGGTGCCACTAGTATTGTTTACATTAATTTGCTGAACATTACCTGAAGTGCCACTGTTGTTAATTGTTAGAGCGCCTGTTGCGCCTGCTTGGTTAATTACGACTGCAGTAGCTGCGGTACCGCTGGTACCGTTAACTGTTAGGCCTACTACGCTGTTGGCGGTTGGGGTAACTGTGTTGGCTGCAGTGCTGGTTGGTACTTGTTGTAGGTAGCTACCGCTTACTGGAGCTGCTTGGTAGCCAGTACAGACAGAGTTGTCAGTACAGATGTTAGCGTTAGCTGTGATGGCTGGGATACTTAGAGTGAAGTTACCAGCGTTAGGTGTAGTAGGACCAGCTACTGTTAGGGTACCGGCTCCGCCGCTACCACGGAAGACTATGCCACCAGTAGCACTGCTGCTAGTGCCTAGTGTTAGGCCGTTGGCTGCAGTAGCAGTTAGAGTAGTTCCCTGTAGTCCGGCTGCACAAGCTAGTGCACCAGTGCTGTTAGTGACAGTACAACCTGTTGAGCCTGATCCACCACCTAGTAGAATGTCACCTGTGCTGGTGGCACCTAGGCTGATGGTGCCAGCACCGTTGGCGTCTACTGTTAGAGAGCCAGTACCACTAATGGCTGTGCCGGATACGTTAAGGTTGTTGACTGCTGTGCCTGTTAGGGTACCGCCAGATACTGTACCGCCACTTAGAGTACCGCCACTTATGGTAGCGGTGTTGATGGTGCTACCTGTAGTTACTGCACCAGCGTTAGTTACGTTGAAGGCTGCACCACCGTTAATTAGGTTGGTGTAGGTACCAGACAGTAGTATGCCGTTAGTTACTGTGCCTGCAGTGTTAGTTAGGTTTAGAAGGCTGGTGGTAGTACCGCCTGCACCGTTCCTAGTGATGGCTAGACCAGCTGTTTGGGTGCCTGCAGTGTTTGTTAGGTTGATGTTCTGGCCGTTACCAGTACTGCTGCTAGTTAGGTTAAGAGCTGTAGCTGCACCACCTTGGACGATGTTGACTGCAGTAGC